>NZ_JAAHGM010000129.1:0-6399 GCF_010692625.1 Okeania sp. SIO2C2 | reverse complement strand
TCACCTCCCCATCTCCCCATCTCCCCATCTCCCCATCTCCACCTCCCCATCTCCCCATCTCCCCATCTCCCCATCTCCCCATCTCCCCACCTCCCCATCTCCCCATCTAATTACACCCATGCTACCGGATTTGATATTATTTGTAGCAAATATTTATCAAATTGGTATTATATTCGATTTAATAGAGTTGTTGGGAAATAAAAATTTAAAATGCTCAAAAGCTTACTGTATAAAGCTTTCAGGATTTTACATTTGAAAATAGCTATAAACTTTGACTGATAAGGGTTTTAGCCATTTTTTGTGCTTAATTCCCAACAACTCTAATACTTATAGCAGTTTGCTGTTTGATCAGGTACAAAATGCTGAAGTATTAGACAACACAAACAAAAGAATAGATTTTAATAGAAAACTGTACCTTACTATCTTGAAAAATGCGGTATAAAAAACTGGTATAGCAGTGGAAGGAAAGGTGAGGACATATCAAAAGCTTAAAACTCAGGCAACGCTAGATTTTTTCTTCTTTCCTAGATAACTAAACGCCTTCTTCCTTCTTCCTTCTGCTATAATAGAGAATAGATAGAGTAGTTTTTTGATAACTAATTAAGCAAACATTATAATGATAATTAAGGATGAATACTACCGTCAGGCATGATTGCACCTTTAAGGTCAGTATCTCGGAAATTTGCAGTGTCCAGTTTAGCACCGCGAAGGTTGACACCACGAAGATTCGCACCTCGTAAATAGGCTTTGCTGAGATTAGCATTCGTAAGATTCGCACCCCGTAAGTCCGCACCTTCGAGAGAAACTTCCCTAAGATTAGCATTCTTCAAGTAGGCACCCAGTAAATTAGCATTTTTGAGATTACTACCTTCGAGATTAGCACTTTCGAGATCGGCATTTTCTAAATTCACACTGCGATAACCATGACCTTTGTATCCTGCCAGCACAGCATCCTTAAGATTAGCGTGTTTTAACTTAGCACCTTTGAGATTAACACCATCTAATTTGGCATTCTTCAAATTCGCATTTTCGAGATCGGCATTCTCTAACTCAGCACTAAATAAATTTGCGTATCTGAGTTTAGCATTTTTCAGGTTAGCATTTTCTAGCTTGGCATAACCAAGGTTAGCTCCCCACAAATTAGTATCTCGAAGATTTGCTTGACTCAGGTTCACATTCCACAGATTAGCATACCCTAGATTAGCACTCCATAGGTTAGCAGACTGTAAATTTGCGTATCTGAGTTTAGCACCTCTCAAGTCAGCATTTGATAAATTAGCAGATGAAAGATTAATACCTCCCAAACTTGCTTTCCATAGATCGGCATCTTCGAGGTTAGCATTATTGAGATCGGCACCTTCTAGACTAGCATCTTTGAGGTTGACATTTTTCAAGTTTCCATAAGCTAAGTTAACATTATTCAACTCACACCGAGGACACTGACCTGTTTGCAATAAAACTTGCTGCAAATGCTGCTTTCTCGCATTAGAACGAGATATTTCTAGCTCTATCCGAGAATTTAACCATTTATTTTCACCCCAGGTTGTTAGTGCTGCCATGGTACTAGAAAATGCTATTAAACACAAACTAATTGTTGCTACTCCAGCAAATATTTTTGTAGTTTTTTTCCTGCCAAATTGCATTGTTTTAGTTCTCATATTTTCTCCATCATCAATAGATTTCAGTCTTTGGAGAGCAATCTCAGCATTGGGGAAGCGATGTTTTGAATTTGGTTCCAGCATTTTTTCTAGCCAATTAACAAATGCTGGTTCTAGTTTTGGCAGTAATTTCTTAAAATTAATTCGATAGCTATCATCAACTAATTTGCCGATTTCACTAGATTTTGTATTAGTTAATAAACAGATTAAAGTTACACCTAAACTGTACAAATCTGATGCTTTTGTGAGTTCCCTGTTGAACAATTGTTCTGGTGGCATAAATCCTAAAGTGCCTTTGACTGCACTACTAATTGCTACATTACCATACCCACTGCGGGCAAATCCAAAATCTACCAGGTAAACTTTTAGTTGAGTAACGTTGCGTTCAACTAAGATATTTTCTGGTTTAATATCCCGATGAATAATTGGTGGTACTTGTTGTTGTAGGTAAACTAAAACTTCTAATACTGATTGAGCAATTTGTTTAATTTCTGCTACTGTCCAATGCTGTGTTGGGTCAAGAGAGGGGGCATTTTTGTACTCTTGTACTAAGCAAAAGCCATTTTCTGTTTCAAATGAATCTAGATAACGTGGAATACTAGAATGATTGAGTTGTTGGAGTAGTTCAATTTCTCGATGATAACTATCATATTCTGCCCAATTGGCAAATTGATATTGTTTAGTTACAACAGGTGTTTTTGTCGTAGTATCAGTTGACAAATAAGTAATGCGACCTCCATTTGGATTACAACCTAGTTCTTGTTGAACTTGATAACGTTGGTTAAAAAACTCTGGCAGATTCGTCATAATTAGTAATTTTTTTAGACCTTTGATACATTGGACAAAAAATTGAACTTTAAATATTGTAGCTTTGAATTAGTAGTTATAGCAGAAGAAAGAAGAAAGAAGGCGTTTAGTTATCTAGGAGAGAAGGCGTTTAGTTATCTAGGAGAGAAGGAAAGAGAAGAAAGAAGGCGTTTAGTTATCTAGGAGAGAAGAAAAAATCTGGCGTTGTCTGAGTTTTAAGTTTTTGATCTGTCCTAACCTTTGCTTTGACTGCTATACACAAAATCTCCTGTTATTACTTTCAGCAGAGTGACAAATATGTGAAGTTCGCTAATCAATAGTTGAAAAAGGAAGAAGTAAGAAGGTACAAGTGGATGGGGATACTAAAAGAAGCTGCCACCCTCGATCGACCCCCAAACAATTTATAGACACCGCAAGTGATAGTTAAGTATTAAACTCATAAAAGAAAAGATAATATGTTCAATTTGTTCATATAATGGATAAGAGAATGAACGAAATTTGCCATTTCACTTGACAAGTTTAATCTTAGTTATCAGTATTCCCAATATCTTATTTTTGGCGTTGCTGAGTGGTAATGATTTTGAGATTAACTTTGGGCACAAAATATCAGTTTTTCAATTTTACCTTCAGCTAATAGACATCTCCAAGAATCAAAAATCAATATCTATATCCCAAAGAAATTATCAATTATTTACCCCTACAGCAAAGCTGCCTACAGCAAAGCTGCCTACTCCCTATGGGTGCAGTAGATATCTAATTATCATTACATTTAAGCAACGCCTTATTTTTAGCTATCATCTGCCATGAATTTAAGTTAAAAATTAAAAACATACTTTTCTCATAAAATCTCTACAATACAAGGGAGCTTTATATAATTTATAGAAATATTGGCGTTGCTGATTCTGGGTATGATTTGATAATTTTGTATTTGGGATTTTTTATTTTGGATGGTTTGAACTACTTGTTAATATTAACTTTTCCCTGTTCCCAGTTAAGTGTTAAGTGTTCCCTATAAACCTCTTTCATACCTTAATTCAGCAATGCCGAAATATTTATGATAGTGTTTATGTAAATTAAAAAAAGTCTACTCATGTCAAAAGTTAACTTAGTCATCTTTGATATGGCAGGTACTACTGTCAAAGACCAAAATGAAGTCCAAAATTGTTTTTTAGAAGCTGCTGCAACTACAGGACTTGATGCAAAAGCAGAACGGGTAAATTCAATGATGGGATGGTCGAAAAAATTAGTTTTTGAAACACTTTGGCAAGCACAAATAGGTCAAGAACATCCTGATTATCCTGCTCAAGTTGAAACTTCTTTTACTAAATTCAAAGAAATCCTGGAAAATCACTATAAAACTCAGTTTATCGAACCAACAAAGGGGTGCTTAGAAATTTTTACTTGGTTGCGATCGCAAAATATAAAAATCGCTTTAACAACTGGATTTTATCGAGAAGTAACTAACATTATCTTACACCGTTTAGAATGGGACAAAAAGTTAAATAGTGATTATATTGGAGACAAAAAATCAATTATTCAATCCTCTATTACTCCCACAGAAATTTATAATAATGAAGGTCGTCCGACACCTTACATGATTCAAAAAGCCATGTACAAACTAGGAATAAAAGACTCACAAACTGTGATAAAAATTGGGGATACTCCTTCTGACTTAGAAGCAGGAATTAATGCTAACTGTTTATATACTTTTGGTGTAACAAATGGTACTCACACAAAAGAACAATTAGCACAATACCGCAATGATGGATTACTCAACTCACTCTTAGAATTAAAAGACAAAATTAGACATCTCCTCCATGCATAGGGAGTAGACAGTAGGCAGTAGGTAGTAGGCAGCTTTGCTGTAGGCAGTAGGGAGAAATAATTGATATATCTAGTGTGAGAATTGATTTTATTTTTGATTTTTACCAGATGTCTATTGCACATTTATTAGAATAATATAAAATCCGGTTATACAGTTATCGCACTTTCTACTTCCATTCAATGCAGACATAAAATGCCAGAATATCCCCAGATAATTCCAACTTTCATCCTTTCTTCCTACTGACTCCTGACTCCTGACTCCTCTCATCATACAATAACTAATTATCCAGATACCATATAAGTGGAAAATAAAACATGACTCAAATTCATCAAGCAGATGTTATCGTTGTCGGTGCAGGTATCGTTGGTTTAGCTCACGCTTTAGCAGTTGCCAAACTTGGTCTCAAGGTAGTAGTCTTTGAAAGAAACCCTTATGCAGTGGGAGCATCTATTCGTAACTTTGGTATGATTTGGCCAATTGGACAGCCATATGGAGAATTACGCGATCGCGCTCTCAAATCAAGAGAAATTTGGTTAGAAGTCGGAGCAAAAGCAGGTTTTCATTTAGATCGATGTGGTTCCCTACATCTTGCCTACCGAGAAGATGAACTACAAGTAATCAAGGAATTCATAGAAACTACAACTCAACAAGAACAAGAGACATTAGCTTTGCTCACACCCGAGCAAGTAGCAGAAAAAACTCCTGCCGTAATTACTGACGGTTTATTAGGAGCATTGTGGAGCGCAACAGAAATAATAGTTGACCCCAGAGAAGCAATCAAAAAAATACCTGGTTTTTTATCAGCAGAATACAATGTTGAATTCAAATTCGGCACAGTCGTTACAGAAATTTCCCATCCTTATCTGATAGCGGGTGGAGAAAAATGGCAAGCAGACCGTATTTTTGTTTGTAGTGGGGTTGACTTTGAAACTTTATATCCTGATACTTTTGCCAACAGTGGCATGACGAAAGTAAAATTACAAATGATGCGAACAGTACCTCAACCTGAAAACTGGCGTGCTGGTGTAGCATTATGTGGCGGGTTAACCTTGACTCATTACACTTCCTTTGCCCACTGTCCGTCTTTAGCAGCACTCAAAACCAGAATTGAAACAGAAACTCCCCATTTTCCTGAGTGGGGAATTCATGTGATGATGTCACAAAATGCAGCAGGTGAATTAATTATTGGTGATTCCCATGAATATGGTTTGAACCCAGAACCTTTCGACCGAGTACAAATCAATCAATATATATTAGATTACTTGAAAAAATTTGCTCAGGTTCCTGAGTTAGAAATTACCGAAACTTGGCATGGAGTTTATGCCAAACTTCCAGGCAAAACTGAATTTATCACTCAACCAGAAACGGGAGTCACAATTATTAACGCCTTGAGTGGAGCAGGTATGACTTTATCCTTTGGTTTAGCAACAGAAGTAGTGGAAAAAATGCTGTAAAAGGAAGAAGTAAGAAGTAAGAAGGAAGAAGGAAGAAGGAAGAAGAAAAAATCTTACGTTGTCTGAGTTTTAATACCATTTCTAAATAGTAATGCTATGTTTGATTACCGAATAATTAGAGCTTGCTGATTAATCCTCAAAGTATTGAAAAATAAAGGTATTAGCCTTTTTAGGGTTCAAAAAAGTGCCAGCTTTTCGGTGCCTGTGAGCTGCAAAAAGCTAGTATTTTGGGCTGACTATGGTAGAAAAATCCCAAATTGACAATTCTTACTCCTACCTCCTCGCTCATTCCTCGTTTCTCCTGTCTCCTGTCTCCTGTATCCTGTCTCCTGTATCCTGTCTCCTGTCTCCTGTATCCTGTCTCCTGTCTCCTGTCTCCTGTATCCTGTCTCCTGTCTCCTGTATCCTGTCTCCTGTATCCTGTCTCCTGTCTCCTGTCTCCTGTCTCCTGTCTCCTGTATCCTGTCTCCTGTCTCCTGTCTCCTGTCTCCTGTCTCCTGTATCCTGTCTCCTGTATCCTGTCTCCTGTCTCCTGTATCCTGTATCCTGTCTCCTGTCTCCTGTCTCCTGTCTCCTGTATCCTGTATCCTGTCTCCTGTCTCCTGTCTCCTGTCTCCTGTATCCTGTCTCCTGTCTCCTGTCTCCTGTCTCCTGT
>NZ_JAAHGM010000128.1:0-6418 GCF_010692625.1 Okeania sp. SIO2C2 | reverse complement strand
TGGATGGAAAGGTGTAAAAGCTTGACTAAAAATTTTGTTTGCGCAGCATTCGGCAGGAAAAGAACTCTGGAAAATGCCACAGCCAAGATTAATCTTTGTTTGATTCGACTGATGCTTAACAGGTTGGTGATCGCGACTTAGTATAATCTTGGACAGAAAAGATACGGTTAGGGGTTCTATACCGTCACGATTAGGGTCAATTAAAGCAACTTTTGTTTGTGGAGTAACTCCTGCTACTAACTGGCGATAATTTTCCACTCTGGTGTCAATTACCATCAATCTTTTATGCTGTCGGAGTTGCTGCAACTTTTGGTTGATTTTTGTTGATTCTGTAGATTTTTTTAAGATTAAATTCATCTTGATAAATCCTCAAATTGATAAATTTAGAAAAACACCCTAATCTCCCGGTCAATGTTTTGTCAAAAGACAATTTGTCAAAGATTAAGTAATTCTAAAATATGGGAGATTAATTGTGAATTTGGAGGAAACCTTTTAGGTTTATTTTTGTTTTAATTATTTTTCTAGTTGTTTATATTTGATACCTAATAAACGTTATTTTTCTTGTGGATGATGGCGAATATGTTTCAGTATTCTAGTGATAATTATCTGCCAAAATATTGGAGTTCAAACGGAGAATTTATGAGGAGTTAGGATGAATAAATATCGGACTTTGGCAAGATGAAATTGTCTTATCTCTACCTCATAAAAATTTTATAGAGTTTATAGCTTATGGAAAGAAGTAACCGATAAAAGTCCCATATTAACAGGAGTCTTACTCCATGATTTACCTCATACTTTTGCCACCGAAAGAGTGGGTTTAATGGGGATTGAGGAACTGCGGGCCTTGATGGGTCATTCTCACATTCTTTAAAGTATCAAAAAGTCATATCATTAATACCAATTTGATAAATGTTTGCTACAAATAGCTAGGGTATTTATTAGAATTTCCTACGGAATGCTCCGCAAACAGAATCCAGAATTCAGGAGTCGTATGGGAATAGATTTAATACCAATTTTCAGGTCGTAAATTCTCTTTTTTGTCAAAGGGACATTTCCTACAAAATTTTTTTATTGCACTTATTATTCGTAACATTCTTTTTTCAAATTGGTATAAGGGCAAAACAAGTTGCTCAAAACGCTTTGCAAATCTTATTAACTGAGGAGTTGTAAGTAGAAATTAAATTTATATTATTATGAGAGCAATTCTTACAACACAAGAGTATTGACAATACTCTTGCTCTAATGAGTGAGTGTTGAGGGCATTTATATACATGGCAGATGTTGCTAAGAAGCTTGCGTGGTATGCTTTACAGCCTTGGCGCACGTTTTCGTTCCATTACTACCGATCGCCCGTTAACTATTTGAGTTTGATTCAATAAAAAAGCTTTGCCAGCTTCAGTATCAAACGCCCAAGCTTTAAGTTTAACCTTTCCTTGAGGAATTTCTTCCACAGTAAAAGACTTTTGCCAACCTGAATCTAAATAAGCTGAATTATCAAAATATTCCTTGACACTAGGTCTCGGCATTCTCTGATTAATTAACTTAAATATTATGTCTTCTCCCTCGGTATTTTCATAAGTTAAAATCACACCATCAGCAACTTCATTTCTTTCCGGTAAAATTGCCCAACCATTAGCAACATAAGTCTGATCGTCAATTTTATTGACTGTATCAAAATAACCATAAATTAAATTTGATTTTGTCTCTCCAGTAATATCTTGAATATTTTTACTCTTAACTAAACCAGGTTGTAAAAAACCTAATTTATCTAAAATATTAGCTGTCTGTCTCAGAGGTTCAGGACTTCTTTTAGTCACTAAACATTCATCTTGAGGAACAACATTGATCACTAACATACAAGTCTTACTTTGTAATAAAATTACTCGGCGATCGCTCATCCTCTCCACAGCATTAATAGTAGTCTTAAGATGTAAGATAATCAAAATACTAACCAAAAAGTAGGAAGTATATTTCATCAACTTTGTCTGAACATTTTTTTGACTAGCTAACTGCCAAAAAATAGCCAACAAATAAACCAAAGAAACCATCAAATATAATGAAAAAGCCGTATATCTTGGAGCCAAAGATTGTTCGACACCAAAACCAACTCTACCTACAGCAGTTACAGCACCACTAATAATTCCATAAATCCCAATTATTAGCCAACCAATTAAACGATGTAACAATAAAAAATCTGTTTTAACTAACCAAAAAAACTTCCAACCTAAAAACAGCCAAAAACCAAATACTAAACCTCCTACTATTGTCGCCACAGTTAAATTTTCAAATCCTAAAGGAGCGCCTAAAAAAGCAAAAAAATAATGAACTGTCTCAACTGGATGAGCTATAGCAGATAAAAAACTTGGATGTTTATCGGGCTTTTGATAATCATAAAAATATACGACTAAATTGGCAGCTAAACCCAACAACCCACCGATAATTATCCAAATATTCTTAGTAAAAACTTCCTCAAATTTTCCAGAAGCTAAAATTGCCAATGCTGGAAAAATTAATACCCAAATCAACATTCCATTGGCATAAGAAAAAGTGCTAACCGTACAGAGACAAAAACAAATAATAAACTTAGTTCTTAAACTCAGTTTTTTCTGGGCAATAACCAAACAACCAGTCAAACAAGCAATAGGGGTATAAACCACAATTTGAATTCCCCAAAGCCAATTTTCATATTGGGCAGGAGAAAAAATTAGTAAATTAGAAATTGCCAAGAGCAAAAGTTGAGTAAAAAGACTAGCCCTAACAGTCAACCTATTTAAACAATAAATATTGAAAGAAACAACACAAGTCAACAGAAATATCACCAACATTTCATATCTGACATCCCAATTAGTCAAATAAGCTAAACCGATAAAAATTAGCCTGGGAAAAAATTTTCTACTTTCATGGAATTGAGCAAATAAATCGCTAAAAGATAAATTTCCAGCATAGATTTTCTCAAACATTACTGCTAGAGGCCATTGGTCAGAAAAAGGAAAATTTACGCTATATTTTAGGATGCAAATTCCCATGAATAAAACTGGCAAAAAAATCAGACATAAAATAGGAATTTGTTGGCGCTTTAACTGCTGCATAGACTAGAAATATTTTAATTTATGACTATACTCAAGAGCTTTTCAAGTTTAATAAACTCCAGGTATAACAGATAATATTAGATAATTTTCAGACGAAACAAACGAAAAATGTATTTATAGAACCCCTGAGTGGGATCTTTTAGGAATAAAGTTATACTAATGAGCGATCACCAACTAGCATGAGAAAATGCCAGCCTTCAAGTAGTTTAACAGACAAAGAATAGGTTCTGATCGAACCACTACTACCTAAGAAGAAGAAAACTCGGCCAGAAAAATGGAGCAACAGAGAAATCTTAGATGGTATCTTGTATCAACTTAAGAATGGTTGTAACTGGTGTGACTTACCCTGCATACTTACCTCCTTATTCAACAGTATTTTGGCAGCTACATTCAGTGGCGAGCATCAGGGATAATTGAGAAGGTTAGAGATGTATTGCATTCTCAAGTACATCAACAGGTAAAAAAAAGCCAGATGGACAACTTTAATCATCATTGATTCACTTATCTGTAAAAAATACCTGCAATGCTAGTATCAAGTCAATCATGATTTTGTTTTTACAAATCCACGAACGGAATTAAGCATTGGTGAATGTGTAATGCTTTTTTATCAAAGATCTATGAAAAAACTATAATTGTACCGTTCATAAATATTTAATGGCATTACCTAATCACCAACCCCCGGAATTAAGCGACATAAGCGCGGTAGATAGTCTCGGTTTTCCTTCTTGCTCCGTCCTTACTCTGAGGAAACCTCAGAGCGGGCGGTGCGCTTTTTTTACTTATTGCAGCAAAGCCAATGTATCTGACGATCAGGGATGAATAGAAATTTTGTCAGATAACATTGATTACTTCAAGTCCAAACCTGTTAACCCATACCAAAATTACTATTTTACTTGACAGGTGTAAAAGCTTGACCAAAAATTTTGTTTGCGCAGCATTCCGCAGGAAAAGGACTCTTAAAAAGACTACAGCTAAGATTAATCTGTGTTTGATCCGATTGATGCTTAAGAGATTGGCGGTCGCATAGATACCACTCAGGGGTTCTATAGCATGGTATGCTGACGCGAGGCCGCACCACTGTTCCCTGTTCCCTGCTATAAATAAAATGGTAAATAAATAATCTGGTTTGATAAATGTTCTTATATTACTTATTGGGATTTCTACTTTTACTTTTGGTGGTAGGTATTGCGCTTTATTTTCTCACCCCTCGCAGTTATGAGTCGTCTGAGACGGTAGCTAATTCCTACGATGAATGGACTCAAGACGGTATCCTAGAATTTTACTGGGGCGAACACATTCACTTAGGTCACTATGGTTCGCCACCACAGAGGAAAGATTTTTTGACTGCCAAATCTGACTTTGTCCATGAAATGGTGAAATGGGGAGGGTTAGATAAACTATCTCGCGGTACTACTGTTTTAGATGTAGGTTGTGGCATTGGCGGCAGCACCCGTATTTTAGCAAAAGATTATGGGTTTGACGTTACAGGAATCACTATTAGTCCTAAACAAGTTCAACGCGCTCAGGAACTAACCCCGGAAGGAGTTGATGCTAAATTTCAGGTAGATGATGCTCTAGCACTTTCTTTTCCAGATAATAGTTTTGATGTAGTTTGGTCTATTGAAGCGGGACCTCATATGCCAGATAAAGCTAAATATGCTGAAGAAATGATGCGGGTATTAAAACCTGGTGGAATATTGGTTGTAGCTGACTGGAATCAGCGAGATGATCGCCAAAAACCACTCAATTTCTGGGAAAAACCTGTAATGAAACAGTTATTAGAGCAGTGGTCTCATCCTGCTTTTTCTAGTATTGAGGGTTTTTCGGAACTGATAGCAGAAACTGGATTAGTGGAAGGGGAAGTAGTAACAGCAGATTGGACACAGGAGACTATTCCTTCTTGGTTAGATTCTATCTGGCAAGGCGTAATTAGACCTCAAGGAATGATTCGTTTTGGTTTCTCAGGGATAATTAAGTCTATACGAGAAGTACCTACTTTGTTATTGATGCGTCTAGCATTCGGGAGTGGTCTTTGTCGTTTCGGAATGTTCCGCGCGGTTAAGGTTAGTTCAATATCATCATCAACAGAGAATACTGAAGCTGAAGTAGTTAAAATGTAATTTTTAAGCCTCCTACTGAAGTAGGAGGTAATGATAAATGATAACTAATAACTGATAACTGAAATGACTAATTTACAAGTAAAAACTTCAACAGATACATGGATTTCAGCTACTTGGGATGAATATCTCCAAACTATTGAAAATCCCATTTATGCTAAAGCAAAATCTTATTATTATCAAGGAAAATTCAGAATAGAAATGTCACCAGTAAGTCACGACCATGCTAGCGATAATACACTTATTTCTATAGCTATTGGTATTTTCTGTAGTCTCAAAAATATTGACAATAAAGGTCTAACTAATTGTAGTTATAGAAAAATCGGATTTCAAGAAGTACAACCAGATATTTCCTACCATATAGGTGACAATGCCAATATTATTCCCTGGGGAACTTCTATTGTAGATTTAGGTACATATCCACCCCCAGATTTAGTTATAGAAATAGCCAATACTTCACTGTCTGATGATAAAGGAGAGAAAAGGTTGATCTATGAAGATTTAAAAATCAAAGAATATTGGATAGTTGATGTAAAAAATGTAGATATTATTGCTTTTACTATGGTTGATGGTGGCAGTAAAAGGATTACAGAATCTATAGTTTTACCAGGATTAGTAATAGATGTTTTAAAAGCGGCTTTACAACAGAGTCGAAGTATCAATCAAAATCAAGTTATTGCTTCCCTATTGTCTCAATTTCAAGAATCTTAATCAGAGAATATAGTAATCCTAAATTATGTTGTAATATTTTATCGTGGGGGTTTGGATAACCCCTATAATTTACGATTTTTGCTTAAAGAACTAATTTAAGGTTATAATTATTCTGATTATCTGTTTACAGCGGTTTTCATTTTGGGTAGAACACAGTAGGGAGTTGCATACAATGTCCTGGATTATCATTTTTGTAATGTGGTTCATTGACCTGAAAACTGCTGTGCTAGTTTATTTATCTTTTGAATTAGTAATTTTATTCCTGAAAACTAACAATTAAACATTATGTCGTTAGAAAATATTCAACTAACAATTACTCTATCTGACCAACAATTAGAAGAGGAACAGCTTCAAACAGATACCGAGAATATTTGGTCGGAAATTAAAGAATTTGATGGCGTACAAAATGTAGATTTAATGCCAATAGAAAAAGCCGAACCTAATGCTAAAAGTATCGGTGGTTTTTTAGTAGGAATTCTCACTGCAGAAATTAATGCTAAA
>NZ_JAAHGM010000127.1:0-6502 GCF_010692625.1 Okeania sp. SIO2C2 | reverse complement strand
GCAGCAATCAATTTGAAACGAGTCGAGCTAGACTTGTTCGGTGACTATAAAACCGCCGTAAGAACAAAGTGGTTATTATAAAGTCAAAAACTGCTTTTGTTTCTAAGGAAGTTCTGACCGTTTTTAATAAACATTAGAAGCCTACACAGAAAGCTAATACTTCTGTGTAGGTAAGTCACAGCATAAAAATTTATTTCTGACTAGCAGTTTTTTCTACTATGGTTAATTTTCAGATTAAAGCAGATAGTGATATTCCTGCATCAAACCAATTATTTAATCAAATTCGGTTTGCCATAGCTTCCCGAAAGTTTTCTCCTGGCCATCGACTACCTAGTACCCGACAACTTGCGATGCAAACTGGTTTACATCGCAACACTATAAGTAAGGTATATCGTCAACTTGAAGATATTGGTCTTGTGGAAGCTCAAGCAGGTTCGGGTATTTATGTTAAAGCACAAGGAAATGAGGGAGGGTCAAAGTTAAAGTCTCCCATTTATGAAAAGTATCCCCATGCCAGCGATATAGTCAAGAGTGGCTTGGATGAATTACTGTCCCAAGGCTGTAGTTTGAATGAAGCTAGAGAAATGTTCCTTACTGAGATTGACTGGCGACTGCGTTGTAGTGCCAGGGTATTAGTGACAGCTCCCTCTAATGATATTGGTATTGGACAGTTAATGGCTAAAGAGTTGGAACAAGCTCTTAATATTTCTGTCCAAGTAGTTCCTCTGGAAGAACTAGGTAGAGTTATAGATGAAGTATCTTCTGGAACGGTTGTCACAAGTCGATATTTCATTGGACGAGCTGAAAAAATAGCTGCTCCTAAATCTGTACGAGTCATTCCAATTGATATATATGATTATGCTCAAGAATTTAAGTTGGTCAATAATTTATCTCAGGGAAGTTACTTTGGTATAGTTAGTCTCAGTTCTGGTCTACTAAAAGCTGCAGAAGTAATTATTTACAGCTTGCGTGGAAAGGACGTAAATGTAATGACTGCGCAACAGGAAGAAACCCACAAAGTTGATGCTATGGTGCGGATGGCTAAAATAATTATTTGTGACAAATTTAGTCATACTAAAGTTAAAGCTGCCGTACAAAAAAACAGAGCAGATATTATTCGCCCGCCACAAATTATCTGCTTTGAAAATTACATTGGTACAGAGTCAATTAATTTATTGAAACGAGAGTTGGGTTTGGTATAGTTTCTGCTAAATATTATGCAATATGAAGAACAATTAGATAAAATTAATATTAATTTATTCCCTATTTCCGATGTTTATGCTGCTATAACTTTATATGCTATTTTTATAGCAGTTTTCATTAACATAGAATACAGAGATTTTGGCTTAAAGGCAGAAGGCAGAGGGCAGAAGGCAGAAGCAATGCAAGTCTACCTTTGTGAAAACCGCTATAAAGATTGTGAGACCTAATAATTGCTGAATACAGCATTACTAAAAAATCTCTATAGCAATCCTTTCTAATTTGTAATATTTGAGTGACAGTCAAGAGCCATAATTTTAGAAGTTTTCAGTTTAAATTAACTACTATAAAAATTGTCACAACTAATTTAGGATTTCTATATCTATAATTTCTTCTTATTCCATTTTTATGTCAATCTTAGTTTCACACCTTAAAATAGAAAAACTATAGTTCAAGAAGAAATAAAAAATTCAACTACAAATTATATTTTGACTTTATGGAACCAAGCATTAATTTAAAGCAAGCTATTGAGAAGCGTCGCTCTGCTCGTGCATTTAGTAAAAATTCAATTCCTAATGTAATCCTAGAAGAAATTTTACGTCTGGGTATGATGGCTCCTTCTGGTTTTAACTTACAACCTTGGCGTTTTATTGTGGTTAAGAAACAAGAAAATAAAGAACGACTTAAGGCTTGTGCTTTTAATCAACGCCAGGTAGGAGAAGCTCCAGTAGTTCTGATTTGTTGTGGCGATCGCCATGTATCTAAACCAGAATATATAGAATCTATAATTGAGTTGCGCAAAGAACATGAAGCTATCAATGATACTTATGCAGATTATATGAAAAATTCAATCCCTAAAATGTTTGAAAGTCCTCCTTCTTTTGAGTCTATGGAAGCTTGGATAAATAGGCAAATAATGTTAGCAGTAGCTCAAATTATGCTCGTTTCTAGTAGTTTTGGGGTTGATAGTTGTCCTCTCGAAGGATTTATTGCATCTCAAGTTAAAGAAGCATTTAATATTCCAGAGCAAGTAGATGTTTGCTGTCTATTAGCTATGGGTTATGCTGCTGAACCATTTAAAAAATATGGTGGACGTCTTTCTTTGAGTCAGGTTTGCTTTCAAGAAACCTATGGACAGGATTTTATATAATCGATAAATTCTACTAATTTGACTAAAGAATATTACAAAAATTTGTTTCTATGGAACAGGAATTTTGAGCAAATATTTATCCGAATGGTTTGATTAATCCAATTTCATAAAATATTGTTACCGCTCAGTTATCAGTTACAGCATATTTCGGGCAAATGATGTACAAGATGAATAGTGAAAGTATTGTATTGCGGGTATCTTGCCCGCGATGGGTGTACCTCATAACAGCGGAAAGCGCTGTATCAGTTATCAGTACCTCTGCAATAAGGAGGCTTGAAATACGGAATTATCTTTTCTCTTGGTCGATTGGATATGGCGAGGTCTCCTCGCCATCCCACCCTACGGGAAGCTACGAAGATCGACCGCTTTTTATTCCCTTAAAAGGGGAGGCTTTAGACCACGATTTTTCGGTAACAGGTAACAGGTAACAGGTAACAGGTAACAGGGAGCAGGGAACAGGGAAAGAAAAACATAATAAAAAAGAGGAAAAAAGGTTGAATTTTTATTTTTTATCGTAGGAATAAATCACAAATTCAGATGTAACTACCTTTTTTTAATTTGGTATAATAATTTATCTTATATTCAGGATTGTTGATTTAATAACAACATCCAAAAATTTAACGAAGTCGGAAGTCAGAAGTCAGATAGGGGAGCCGTCGGATTGGCGACGTACAGAAGTTATTTTTGTAACGGGGATTTGAGCTTCGCTCCAAAAATATTTCGCCTTAAAAGACGGGGTTGGGCAACCCATATTATTTTGATAATAGACATATCCAATAATAAAAAATAAAATCAATTATTGCACATACATTATCAATTATTTCCTCCTACTACCTACTCCCTCTTTCCCGGAGATGTATAATTATTCAAGTAATAAATACAGCAAACCCTAATTAAAAAAATCAAATTTTTAACTAGAAAATGAAAACAGCAATCAGAAATATTAATACTCAGATATTAGAGGATAATTTACAAAAAAGCTGGCAATCTTTGAGAAATTTCAATGATGCTTGTAAAATTCAATGTGACTTAAAAGCTGGAACATTATTAGTGATTTGTGAACATCCAGCAAATTTAGTGATAGATCGAGAAAAAACAATTTCTGAGTTAAAAGGTATAGTTCAAAAACAACAACTAGAATCTATTGAAAAAGTAGGTATTTGTTTGAATGTTATTGGTCATATATATCCTTATGCTTATCATTCATTTTTTACAAAAAGTCGGCTAGAAGAGTCTACATTAACTTTTTTGCCGAGATGGGTAAATGGAGATATGGGCGATCGAGTAAAAATTACATCAGAATTTTTAGATTCTTTAGATAATCCATTTGATTTAAATGATTTAGAACAGATATCTATTAGGTTAGAGTCTGAGCTAAACACTAATGTCGATCAAGAGTATATTCCTGGAAAGAAAAGTCAAAACTCAGATATTAAAATTACTTCAAAATTACTGGATGATTTAGATAACCCTTTTGATGCGGAAGGATTAGATATATCTCCTAAAAAATCAAGAATAAAAGCAAAACATTCTAATTGTGTAGAACAAAAATCAACTGTTAACTTAAGTACCTTCTCTAAAGTAGAATTTCTCAGCGCCAGTTTAAGTTTGACAATTTTAATAGGCTGTTTTTATGCAATAACTCAACCCTGTGTTATTGGAAAATGTATGATTGTACCCACAGCGAGAGAGTTAAATCAGCAATCATTAGAAACAATTAAAAATTTTCAAAACTCTCTAGCTCCAAAGCAAGCAAAAGAAAAGTTAGAAAAAGCAGTTCAAGATTTAAACAAAATTCCATTTTGGTCAATACATTATCTAGAGTCACAACATTTAAAATCTACTTACAAAGCAGAAATTCAACATTTGAAAAATATTCAACAAGCTCTAACTAAAGGTCAACAAGCAGCTCAAAATAGTAAAACTTTGCCACTAAAAGTAGAAGATTGGATAGAAACTCAATCACTTTGGCAAAATGCAATTGTCTTACTAGAAAAAGTACCAGCAGATAGTAGTGCTTATGCTTTTGCTAAGAATAAACTACAGCAATATCGTAAATATTTAGTGGCGATTAAAGGTAGATTAACAACGGAAGAAGAAGCTAATCAAAAACTAATTGCTGCTAAAAAATCAGCTCAGTTAGCAAATACTAGAGAAGTAGTAGCTCAGTTTCCTGAAAGTTGGAAAAGTGTATATTCAAGTTGGGCAGACGCCTTAGATAAAATATCTTCTATTCCACCACAAACAACTGCCTATTTAGAAGCTAAAAATTTACTTCCTCAGTATGAACAGAAACTTCAGTTAGCTGAGGAACGTAGAATTATAGAACAAATTGGTGAAGAGTATTATAATCAAGCTATTAGTTATGCGAAACAAGCTGAAGTTTTTGAGCCAAAAGATAATTGGCAAGAGGCTGTGAAATATTGGCAAAATGCTCTAAATTCTGCTGAAGAAGTACCTACTACTTCTAGTTATTTTTCTAAGGCTAAACCTTTAATTAAATCTTATGATACTTTTCTCAAAATAGCACAAGCTAACCAGAGATTTTTAGATACTATAGCTAAGGCTCGTCAAGATTTAAGTAAAACTTGTAAAGGAACAACGAAAATTTGTGAATATAGCGTTACGAAGGATTTAATTACTGTGCGGTTAACTTCTGACTATGTAGATAAAATTAAGAAAACAGCTAAGGAATTACAAGTTAATAAAGATAAAAAGAGTCTTACTCAACTAGAAAAACATTTGAAAACTTTACAGATAGCTTTGAAGGCTATTAGTAATAATGCCAAGATTCCTTTAGAGGTTTATAACCCACAAGGTTTAAAGGTTGCTGCTCATATTCCTAATAGTTGAACTAGGGGAGTAAGGGAGTAGAGGAGTAGGGGAGTAGGGGAGTGTTGGTAATTAACATAATACTTTTAGAGTGAGGATTTAGTTAAGATAAAAGTTGAGGGGACCTTCTATATTTAAACATGAGAAGACTGCTGCTTTTTCAAAGTAGAATTAGGGTTCTGTATTTCTGAAGCGATCGCTCAATTGACTAACTTTTCTAATTTTTTCTTGATCATCATGATAATATCCCACAAATATAAATTTATTTTCCTGAAAACAAAAAAAACTTCTGGTACATCAGTTAAAATTTCTTTGTCTAGATTTTGTGGTGATGATGATGTAATTACTCCTATGTCCTTGGAAGATGAAGCTATCAGAAAACTTCTTGGAAAAAGACCACAAAATTATTTAGATTTTGATGCTCAGGGAAATGAATATAAAAAGTATTTCAACCAGATCACTGCTAAAGAAATTCAAAGTGTCATAGAACCTTCGATTTGGGATAGTTACTATAAGTTTTGTTTTGAAAGAAATCCTTTTGATAGAGCTATATCTTTGTAATATTTTCTTTGCCAAAACAAATCTATTAAATTTGATAACTGGCTGAAAAATAAGTATAGGAATTTACCCCGAAAAAACAATTGGAATATTTACACAATCAACGATACACTAGCAGTTGATTTTATTGGTAAGTATGAAAATATTTGCTCATATTTAACTTTTGTCTGTTAAAAATTAAATATACCATTCGATGGATATTTACCAAAAGCTAAAAGATTTTTCAGAGATGACAACCGCCCTTTTTATGAGTTTTTGAATGCCGAACAAATGCAAATAATAGGAGAGTTTAAGTCAAATGTTATTGATTTATTAAGCTATAGCAATGAAAATCAAAAGAATCAGCAATATTTTAATTTTAGATAAAGAAAAAAAACAAGCAAAAAATTATACTGAAGAATATTATAATCAAATAGGATTTCTACGACAAAATCAAGGAAAATTAGAAGAAGCTTTGATTGCTTATGCTCAAGCAATTGGAATTAATCCCAAAAAATCTTGGGCTTATTATCATACACTAGGTGGTATCTTTCAAGAAAATAATCTCTACAGAAAAGCAGTATAAGCTTACCATCAAGCTATTAAAATTAAACCAGATTTTCTCTGGAATCATTATCACTTAGGGGTGGTTTTAGCCGACATTCCGCAGGTCTAGCTTGTAGTGTCAGGTATTTATTGCTCAGATTTTTACATGATAGGCATTACGAGCAAGGTTTAAGTATAAATACATACTACATTAACTATTGACTATAATTCTTAATA
>NZ_JAAHGM010000126.1:0-7086 GCF_010692625.1 Okeania sp. SIO2C2 | reverse complement strand
TCTTCCCATAATTATTGTCCTCATATTGCTGGCTATTCTATTCCACTATTTTAGTTGTGGAGCGTCCAGAACGTCTATTTTTGGCTGTCTGTTTTTAACGATCGCTTGTTTTTGGTTGTCTGTTTTTTGCGTTGGCGGAGCAAGTGCGGCAGCTATATCGCTTGTCTTAGCAAGAGTAACTTTTGACTGGCTATTCTAATGCACCATTTTAGATGAAACAGTCCAGTAGGGTGTGTTAGCGGTAGCGTAACGCACCAAACTCTACATCCAAGGGAGCAAGATACCACCAAGGGAGCAAGATACCACCAAGGCAGCAAGATGCTCCCACTACTTTTGTCCTTGACCAAAATAAGGCGTTGGTGAATTAATGTATGATATTAATCTTAATTATTTAGGAGTCAGGAGGACCGAGTCAGGAGTCAGGAGGAAAGAAAGAAAGAAGAAGAAAGAGTAGTAGAAGGAGAAAGTTTTTTGTTAGCGCTCTTATCCGGACAAGATATCATACCTCTTTTCACCAACGCCCAAAATAATTACAATAGACCACCATTACAATGCACCACCACCACAATTAATAATTGATGATATACAGCATATTTCGGACAAATGATGTACAAGTTTGAACGGTAAAATTTTTGTAGTGCGGGCATCTTGCCCGCTAGATCTATACCTCACGAGCAGCAGGAAGTGCTGTAAAATCTGGATTATTTAATGATAAAAAAACCTATCCTCTTACACAGAGCAAATCTTCTTATTTTCCCTGCTCTCTATTCTCCCGACTCCTGACTCTCTACCCAACGCCGAAATAATTCCACTGTAAACCGTAAGTTTCCCTCGGTTTCGATAAAAAAATCGTGGCGAGAAAGAGTTTCTAGCTCCCCCCCAGAGGGCACATGATATAAGTAGGTAGCTCTAATTAAACGTTAAAAAAAATGTAGGGGCAGGTTTAACTGAAAGCTTTAACTTAAGCGCGATCGAGTTCTAAAAACCTGCCCTCTAATTATTACTTATAAGTGTAGGTATAAATGGGAACTAAGCTCGCAAAACAAAGTCGTCTGCAGTTAAAGTTACATCAGTACCTACATTAGCAAACTCAGCACCATTACCAAAACCATCTGCAACACCATTTGGATTATAGAACAAACTACCAGTTGCTGTACTGTGAACAATTAAAGCTTCAGAAGTAGCAGCAGCTTCGTCTGAGTCAACCACAGCAAATTCGCCATCAACACTAAATCCTTCTCCAGCATCACTTTCGAGCGCAGCAAAAGTAGTCTTGTCAAGGAGTATCAAGTCTTGCCCTTGATTGAAATCAGTAATTGTATCTACACCTACATCATTCGCAGAAAATGTACTATTAGTGTTGAAGATGAAGCGGTCAATACTCGCACCACCAGTTAGAGTATCGTCGCCAGCACCACCATTGATGCGATCGCGACCTTGACCACCACTTAAAATATCATCACCATCACCGCCAAGCATACGATCGTTCCCAATGCGACCTGCCAAAATATCATCGCCTTCACCACCTCTGAGTAGGTCATTACCCCTACCACCAACTAACCAATCTCTTCCACCAAGACCATTTAAAGTATCATCACCTCCAAGACCGGAGAGAAAATCCTCTGTATCGAAACCGTTGAGTCGATTGTCATCTGAAGTACCGACCCTATTTTGTAAAACACTGATGCGAGCGATTTCATTACCTTCACCATCATCTTCTGTGGTGAAATCAGCGTCAGGACGTGCTTGTAAAATATTCCCTTCTGCATCGCTACCTTCTCGCACACTGCCAATAAAACCAGGGTGTAATAAAACAGTTCCATTTTCATCTACTCCTGTATCTGGAGCTTCTTGACCTAGCGCTGCTGTATTTGCAGGTTCTTCGTCATTTACTTCTGTTCCTGCATCCCAGATATCTGTTCCATTAGCAACAAAATCTAGTCCTAAGAAATTTCCATTCTCATCAAAAATTTCAAACCTAGTAGGATTTCCATTACCAGTAAAGGCATCATTACTAGGCAGGATCATGGAAGCATAACTAAAGTAGCTACTGCTGTCAGCATTTTCATCCACAGTAAATTGGGCAACACCAATGTCTCCTTGGAAAAAATCCCTAAAATCGCTCCCCTCAACAACTGGTCCTTGAACTATTCCTTGAACAGTACCAGCTCCACTACTGTCAAATTCAGTAGATAAAGTAGTTGTAAATTCACCTGTTGGTTCAATAATAGCATCTTCAGCTAACCTTTCCAAACCTGGAGTAGCAGCTTCACTTGGATTTGAATTAAAAAGGTCAAAGTCTCCATCATGAAATCCCACCCACATCTTGGAGAAGAATATACTACTATCTGCATCTGCTCCAGAAGCTACATTCTCAACTATAACTGTAATATCAGCCATAAATTTTTTTCCTTAGTAATGACCATATTGATGCACAAGAGTTTAGCATAACAAATACAATTTGTGAATAGATAGGATATATTTATGCCTATATTTTGATACATATAAACTAATTGAACTTGATTCAAATCAACTAATTAAGGCTCAATTTAAATGGGACAAAATAAAAATAATGTCTAAAAAACCAAATTAATCAAATTAATCTAAAAAAAATATTTGACGCTGTTGAATACAATTTAAGTCTCAGAATGACGCCAAATCATAGCAAATCTCAAAAACTTTTCTATGTTTTCTTGAGTGGGGCAGTGGGGAAGATGGAGAGATGGGGAGATGGAGAGTGGGAGTAGTAAACATAAGAATAATATACACTTACTGGCTAATAATAGCTATGAACGTCATTGAATCTTACTAATTACTGAATCATTGAAGTTTTGCATAAGTATAGAATTCTTTTTGAGGAGTGCGATAAAAAGGATATTTTAACGCTTGCTATATAGCAATCCTAAATGATTTGTAAAAAATCTAAGGATATATAAAAACTCTGAAACTTTTACCCCTGTCCCCTAAATTCAAAGATATTTTTACCCGCAACTGAAATAGGATTGCTATAGCAAGGAACGAGTTGGTTAGGAAATAGACTGATGATCAAACCTAGAAATTCTTTTTCCACTGTTGCCTGTTCCCTCACACCGAGTGCGCTACCAGATGCTAGATTGACTTGCGAATGCGCCCAAAGGTGGCGCTTTGTTCAGACCTCTGTCGCACCCCGCGGTGTCGCACCGCTGTTCCCTGCTATATGAATCAAGCGACAGATTCAGATTGAACTGTTACTCTTTCCACTTCTAAACAAACTTGCTCTACTATCGGAGTAAAACCCAGGAATAGCTGCACCTTTTTTGCAAATTCTTCTGGGTTACCACTGACATAGAAGTTAGTACAGTGTGGAGGGCGATCGCTTGATATCCCCAAACGTTGAAGTTCCCTAGCAGCAGTGCTAACAACAGCAATGGCAGGGTCTACTACCTGTACTGAATTGCCTAAAATTTGTCTAAATAAATGAAGTAGATGGGGGTAGTGGGTACAACCTAAGATCAAGGTATCTATCTGTTGTGCCATTAGGGGTTTAAGATATTGTCGCACTACCTCAAAAGTATACACATCATTAATGCGGCCTTGTTCAATTAATGGTACTAAAGCAGGCGCCCCTACTTGAAATACTAAAACTGAAGGATCTAATTTAAGAATAGTATTTAGATAAGCATTGCTGTTGACTGTCTGTCGAGTGGCGATGACACCTATTTTTTTGTTCCCTCTGTTGACAACTGTATTTGCACCAGGTTCAATCATACCAATAATGGGAAAATTGTATTCAACTGCTACTCGATCTATTGCTGCAGCAGTAGCAGTATTGCAGGCAACGATCACCATTTTTACACCCTGATGTTGCATCCATGTTAGCACTTGACGTACAAATAGTACGATTTCTGCCTGAGATTTTGTACCATAGGGGAGTCGTGCTGTATCAGCAAAATATATAAAGGTCTCTCTGGAGAGTTGGCGATATGATTCTTTTAAGACACCAATTCCACCCACACCACTATCAAAGATGCCAATTGGATATCTTTGTAGTTGTCTAGATTGAGTTTGCCCTGGGTAAGAGGTAATATATTTACCCTTATTAAATTGATAAAAAATATTTGTCATCGTTACAATAGAATTGACAAAAAATAGTAGGTTTGGAGCCAAACCTTGCTAAATAGGAATAAATTAGGGTTAGCATCTATGATTTGCTGCTGACCCTTTACCTTTAAGCACTATAGTGTTGATCGAAACCGGATTTAGTATGAATCTTAAATCTAATTATTGAGATTACTCGTCCTGGTCAAAAGTTTTTTTAAAAAAGTCACAAGTCAATTTAGAGGTATTCCTCATGGAAAACACAAGGGCAAAAATTTTATTTATAGTAATAGACAGGTAGGTTAGGACTTATGCTGATGATGATCCGAATGTTTTCCCGCTGTTCCCAGATCCGGTGTTCACTACTTATATAGTTAAAGATAGGGAGATGGGGAAATGGGGAGATGGGAGCATTTTTCTACTTGTTTGGTGCGCGTTCCCTTCTCTTGGTCGGCGTTCCCATGGCGAGGACACCGTTCCCTACCGTCCCGGAATGGGAATGCCTGGTTCCGACAGCTTGCGCTTAAGGGCGGCACGGGGTTGCATCCGCTTTTTCCCCTATTCTCTAACTGAATTTCCTGACTTTACCAGGACTGAATTCTGAGTTTTATGCCAAAAGCACATACCGCGTGCAAAGATATCAAATGGGTTCTACTAAGAAGTATTTGATTTAGCTCTGTAAATAAGGAATTTTACTCTATTTTATGAATTAAGTAACTCTCAAGCATTTTATTAATAATCAATATTCTTTAGCTAATAATTTTGATTGATATTCACAGATGTCTAATACTTTTTTATTTAAAATTGCTATAAATGGTTTGAAGTTATCATCTATCAATAATTTTTTATGCATAATTATATAGAGATAAATAGCCCAAAATAATTTGATAAAAATTCAGATAAAGATTATTTTCAGGCAAATAAAAGGTTAAGGAGATGATGAAAACTATAAAGAAATTTATAGATTTTATATGTTAGTTTAGTATAAATACTTAAGTTGAAGTAAAATGGAAAAATAAATAGTTTTTAATTGTTGTAAAATATGTTTATATTTGTCTTTTGCGAATTCAATAATCTTGGCAATTAACTCTTCAATAAATAGGCAAAGGTATATTTGATTGGAACATCAAGACAAACGAAATATTTTATTCAACAAACTGAAAAGCAATTTATAAGACCTTCTGAAAAATAAATTGTCTACTGATTTTTAAGCTTATAGAGATTAGTAATGTTAAACAGGTTTGGGAGTAAACTCAGGTGCTTCATCCTCAATTAGTAATGCTTTTATTGCATCAAATTAAATTTATTTAAAAAAATTGGTATGATAAAACCATCAATATTTATCAGTTATTACTTCATCTGGAACTGTATTTTAAGTCACTCGGTATCTTAGCTAAAAAGATTTAAGAACAAATTACTCAAACTTTACAATAGTCATTAATTATTCTTTATTACCTATGTTTTCTTACTTAAATAACCATCTTGATTTAGGTTCCACTGTAAAAGATTTACAACTTCATAGTATCCGGGTTGAAATTGATACATCAGGAATTAGTTTGGCTAAAGTTTTTGAAGAAAATCCCCTACTTCCAGGTATTATTTTAACAAAATCGGGTAAATTCATTGGTATGATTTCTCAACAGCAATTTCTCAAAACGTTGAGTCGCCAATATGGAAGAGAAATTTTTTTAAATCGTTCCGTTAAGGTCTTATACGACTTTATTAAGTCTGAATTATTAATCTTCTCAGGAGATACACCTATTGTAGATGCTGCTGATAAAGCAGTAAAGAGGCCTCAAGAATTTATTTATGAACCAGTTATTGTAGAAAATTCTCCAGAAGATTATCAAGTTTTAGAAACTCAAAAATTACTTATTGCTCAATCTTATATTCATCAACTTGCTAAAGATTTATTACAGAAACAAACTCAAGCACAACTAATTCAAACTGAGAAACTTGTAATGTTAGGACAAATGGTGGCAGGTTTAGCCCACGAACTGAGAAATCCAATTAATTGTGTGGCAGGTAATTCTAAGTTTATGTCTGGTTATTATCAAGACTTTCTTAAATTGATTAATACTTATGAGAAAAATATTCCTGAACCAATAAAAGAAGTTGAAGATTTAAAAGAAGATATTGATTTTGAATTTGTCAAACATGATTACTTGGAGATGATGAATAGTATAGAAATTTCGGCTGACCGGATGATGCAATTGGTTAGTAGTCTCCGCAATTTTTCTCACATGGAAGGTACTAAACGCAAAGAAACAAATATTAATGAATGTTTAGATGGTACTCTATTAATTTTAAAGAATCGTTGGAAGGTTAGTGGAGTTGAAATTATTAAAAATTATGGGGATTTACCGTTGATTTTGTGTCATTCTGGTCAAATTAGTCAAGTGTTTATGAATTTGATTACGAATGCTCTTGATGCTCTAGAAGAGTATCAAGAAAAAGAAACTGATAGTAGACCAGGTAAAATATGGATTCATACTAAAGCTAAAGATTTATCTGAAAATACAGATCAAAATGTGGATAAATCTGCTCATGGCATAGAATTAAATTCTAATTATCAGATGAAAGGTAATGTAACTTCTACTGAAGATTCTAAAGAAATTTATGGTTGGCTCTCAATTCGTATCGTTGATAATGGTCTTGGTATTGCCTACGAAATTCAAAAGCAAATTTTTGATAGATTTTTTACTACAAAACCTGTAGGTAAAGGTACTGGTTTAGGACTGGCAATTAGTTATCAAATTGTTGTTGATAACCATCAGGGAAAATTACATATTAACTCAACTCCAGGAGTAGGAACTGAATTTGAAATATTGTTGCCTATAAAGTAAAACTTATGAGGTTAATTAGGGCTTGCTGATTAAATCTAAAAGCATTGACATATAAAGACTAAAGAATTTTTGGAGTCGAATTGCAGTGCAAATTTTTCACCTCTTTATGCTCATGCATGGAGCGTATTTTAGGCGCATAGTTGGGCAGAAAAATCATTCTTAC
>NZ_JAAHGM010000125.1:0-7320 GCF_010692625.1 Okeania sp. SIO2C2 | reverse complement strand
TAATACTTGTAGTGCCCTCTGTTGTATTGACAAAATTTACAGGATTTTCACTACCTGAAACTGTCAAATCTCTGGCTGTTTGATTTTGATTGGATAGGGGTTGATCATTTTGTTCTGTAGTCATAATCTCATATGTTTCATTAATTGATAATGGATAATTGATAATTACCTCTGGTTAAAACCGAGAGGATTGAATATAAGGAATATTTTCTTTTTTTTTCCTTAAAATGGGAGGCTTTAAACCAGAATTATTTAATTATTAATTACTAATTATTAATTATTCGGTAAAAAGTCTATATTTTGTTCGGAGATGTTTATTGGGCGTTGCTGATTATGGGTATAATTTTGCCCCCATAGCCCCCCAATTTTGGGGGGAATAAAACTCTAAAAGTCCCCCAATTTTGGGGGATGCACGGGGGCTTGACCAGAACCAAACAATCGCGCATTCATACTTCAATTCAGCAACGCCGTCTATTGATTATATTGGGATGGTTTAGTATCCATTAATTCTTGTTGATCCAGCCAATCTTTATCGTAGATACTCAACAGTTTTGTCAATATTTCAAAAAACTGTTTTTCTGTTCCATCGATAGAGCGTCGAACCCAAAAACCTCCTGATACATTTGCTAGATACAAATAGTTTTCTCGCTCATCAATCTTTTCATAACTATCTTCATTTTGAGTTGCTAAATAATCTGCCAGCCATCTAAATTGTTCTTGTAGATAGACTCCTAATCCCGTAAAGTTACCTTTTGTATATTCTAACGGAATAGTTTTGTTTTTAATGTTATGGAAATATTCCTCCTTGATTTTTTCAAATTCCCGAGGCTCGTCATAAAACCTTAGCTCCCTTGTTTTATCCGTTCTTAACATTTCTTGATACTCTTTCTGAACGGATTCGTATTTTTTCTTAAAGGTCTCAAATTCTTCAGGGGAAGCAAACAAAATTTTATGTGTTTGGTAGAAAGCTCTTGCTACTACTCTCATTTTATCATTGTAAGCTGATTGAATATGCTGCTTAAAGTTGTCGTCATTAGGATCAATAATGGCATTCTCTTGAATCCACTTTAAAAATTCTGGGTTGTAATACCCAAACTCATAGTCAGCATTAAAATTCAGTTCAGAATCACTATGGGGGCCACTGCGGAAAATAGGTAAACCTGAAACCGTAATTAGTTTGCGATAATCAACAAAGGGTTTGATTTTACAGTAGAGATCGCGCAAACCATAATCGAGCCAAGTTCCACATTCTTCATATTTTTCTTGATAATATCCTTCTTGCTCCTTTGTTTTTAATGGCTTAAGGCTTATCCAGGTAGAGCGAACAAGTTCTTGTTGTCTAAGTTGTTCAGCCTTTTTAACCTCCAATAGTTGAATTCCCGCAAAGCTAGCTAGTCCCAAAGAAATAGCTGAAAAAGTAGCGAGGCTGACAATGGTATTTCGTCGGCGCTTTTTCTTTTGTTGTTCTTGTTGCTGTTGCCACTTAATACTAACATCAATAAATTGATTTTCCTCTGCTCTTAAGCCACCAACATTTTTAAACGCATCTTTTTTCCTCAGCTCAATAACCTGCTCTAATCTCGAGCCTTTTAACAGTTCTGCCATACCTTTAGACTCATTCTCTGAGCAAATTTTCTGCCATCGCCTTGTTTCACTTGCCAGCCAATTCTTGAGAATAATAGCTTCTTTTTCCTCTTCAATCCAGTGTTTTAACCTATCCCAAGAAGAGAGCAAAATCTCATGGGCAATTTCTACCGTTGCGGATTGTTTTGAGCTTTGACTTTCACTCAACTTTAACTTTTCTGGAGTTAAATCTTCAGCACTACTAACCAGCAAATTTTCATCAATAAAAGTTGACAGAGTATTGTTTACTAATTTACCGACAAATTCACTACGATTAGCTCGTCTACTAACTGTCTTACTAACCGAATTAGTATCAATAATATTTACCAATTTAACAAATATTTGTTTCGTCGCTGACTGTTCATCTTGATTTAGATTCTGATAAATATCATTAACTCGCTTTTGTAGCGCACCTCTTACTCCCTCCAAAGCTGCATAATTTGCCTTGTTTAAAATGCGGTCTTCAATATTAGGACGACCATCATAACCAATAGTATGACATTCACTTTGCCAGAGCAAATCTAGAGTATATTGTAATAAGGGAAGATAACCTTTTTGCCCCTCAACTTCTTTAATAATTTGTTCAACTAACCCTTCTTCAAAAACGACTCCATTCTTGAATGCTGGTAGTTCAATTGCTTGTTTTAGTTCATCTGGGTGCATATCTGTTAGCAGATGAAGATTATTTTGATTGACAATTATTCCTAATTCTGGATAGGAACTTAATTGCTCCAAAAAATCGGCTCGCATTGCCAATATAATCTTTACAGAACTATCTTTAAAATTAGCAACACGAACAAGATTTTTAATAAAATTATTTCGTTTTTCTAGGTCATGGCAACTGGTGAATAATTCCTCAAATTGATCCACAAAAATTAGCCATTGTTCATCCTCTTTTTTTAATTTGCTAATTACTTCAGGTAGGGTATCAGCTTGAGATTTCAGGGCAATTTTAGCCTCTAATTTCCTGAAGTTATAATCTTTTTCTTCACTGAGAAGGCAGCGATATAAAGATTCAAAAGGGTCGTCATTTGGCGTGAAAATAAAATCATAAAATTTGCTCGATTTTAGAGATGTCTTGAATTCAGGAATAACACCTGCACGAACTAATGATGACTTACCACTTCCTGATGCTCCTAAAACTAAAGTAAAGCTACTTTTATTAACTGCTGCAAATAGTTTATTAATCAAAGCATCCCGACCAAAAAAGTATTCTCTATCTTGAAAATTAAACCTTTTTAGTCCTTGATACGGAGAATCTTTAATCAGTTGTTGCTGAATAATCTTCTCAGTGGATACTTCACTATAATAATTGTAAATAACATGACGAGATTGATTAACACTTACAGTGCCCTCTGTTGTATTGACAAAATTTACAGGATTTTCAATACCTGAAACTGTCAAATTTCCGGCAGTTTGATTTTGATTGGATAGGGATTTGTCATTTTGTTCTGTAGTCATAATCTAATTAGTTACTATTTTTTCTTAGGTTAATTAAATAAATTAGCGTTCAAAAAACTTTCTTCTCCTCTTCCTCTTTTTTCTTGCTTCTTCCTTCTTTATTCCCTCCTGACTCCTGACTCCTGACTCCTGACTCCAAAGCAATAGCTGATAGCTGATGGCTGACAGCTGAATGCTTCTCAAATTACTCCTAACGAAGCTTTTCTAATTCCTCTGTTGTCAAGGGATTTTCTCCTTTTTTCAAAGTATCAACCCAACTTTGTCGTCGTGCTTTTTCATCTTCATAACCTTTATTATCTATCCATTCAATAAACATCTCAAAGTCTTCAATAGCACCCTGAAAATCACCTGTTAATGCTCTGGCTAAACCTCGACTATCTCGAATCAATCCATTATAAGGTTCCAATTCAACTGCATTTTCACAGGCAAACATTACCTTTTTTACTTGCTTATTTAGACTACCTTGCCGACAAATATCATCCCAATATGAGGCAGAAACTTCTAAACTTGAATCTAATTTTTTTACTTGATTATAAGCATAAATAGCTTCATCAAATTTATGATTTTCTCTTAATTTCCTGCCACTTCGTAACAGACTTGCTGCTGCTGAATTTAAACTGAAATTAGAGTCTAGTTTTACTGCCTTTTGAAACTGAGAAACTGCTTTATCAATGTTGCCCTGTGCTGCTAACTGCTCACCCTGCAAAAACAAAGCCGTTGCCGAAGCTTCTACTCCACAGAGACGACGCTCCTCTTCAGTGACATTAGGGTTATTTTTCAGGTAGTCACTCATCCACTTGCAAGCGTGAGTTATCAGGTCATCTCGGTTAAATTTCGACAGTTTAACAGTGTTGTCACGACTCGCTGAAGCAATCAAATCTCCTGTAGGGCTGAATGCTACACCATAGACAGTATTCTCATGCCTCTCGAAAGTCCTGACGAATGTGCCATCGGGTTTCCACAGTTTAACAGTGTTGTCACGACTCGCAGAAGCAATCAAATCTCCTTTGGGGCTGAATGCCACACCATAAACAGAACTATCATGACTATCATGGCCCTCGAAAGTTCTGAGTAATGTGCCATCGGGTTTCCACAGTTTGACGGTGTTGTCACTACTGGCAGAAGCAATCAAATCTCCTTTAGGGCTGAATGCCACACTCCAGACAGTATTCCCATGGCCCTCGAAAGTTCTGAGTAATGTGCCATCGGGTTGCCACAGTTTGACGGTGTTGTCAGCACTGGCAGAAGCAATCAAATCTCCTTTAGGGCTGAATGCCACACTCCAGACAGTATTCCCACCCTCAAAAGTTCTGAGTAATGTGCCATCGAGTTGCCACAGTTTGACGGTTTTGTCACCACTGGCAGAAGCAATCAAATCTCCTTTAGGGCTGAATGCCACAGCAGAAACATAACTACCATGGCCCTCTAAAGTCCTGAGTAATGTGCCATCAGGTTGCCATAGTTTCACTGTCCGATCATCACTGGCAGAAGCAATCAAATCTCCTTGAGGGCTGAATACCACACCAGAAACATGATCCTCATGGCCCTCTAAAGTCCTGAGTAATGTGCCATCAGGTTTCCACAGTTTCACTGTGTCATCCCAACTCGCCGAAGCAATCAAATCTCCTTTAGGACTGAATGCCATACCAAAGACATAACTATCATGCCCTCCTAAAGTCGTGACAAATGTGTCATCGGGTTTCCACAGTTTGACGGTGTTGTCACTACTGGCAGAAGCAATCAGATTTCCTTTAGGGCTAAATGCCACACCATAGACAGTATTCTCATGCCCCTCTAAAGTCCTGAGTAATGTGCCATCGGGTTTCCACAGTTTCACCGTGTCGTCACCACTGGCAGAAGCAATCAAATCTCCTTTAGGGCTAAATACCACACCATAAACAGGCTCCTTATGCCCCTCTAAAGTCTTGATTAATGTGCCATCGGGTTTCCACAGTTTCACTTTCTCGTCATAACTCGCCGAAGCAATTAAATCTCCTTTAGGACTAAATGCCACACCAGAAACAGATTTATTATGCCCCTCTAAAGTCTTGATTAATGTGCCATCGGGTTTCCACAGTTTCACTTTCTTGTCATAACTCGCCGAAGCAATCAAATCTCCTTTAGGACTGAATGCCACACCAGAAACATAACTACCATGGCCCTCGAAAGTCCTGAGTAATGTGCCATCGGGTTTCCAGAGTTTCACTGTCCTGTCAGCACTGGCAGAAACAATCAAATCTCCTTTGGGGCTGAATGCCACACCAAAGACATGATCCTTATGTCCCTTTAAAGTCCTGAGTAATGTGCCATCAGGTTTCCAGAGTTTCACTGTCCTGTCAGCACTGGCAGAAGCAATCAAATCTCCTTGAGGGCTGAATGCCACACCAGAGACAGTATCCTCATGCCCCTCTAAAGTCCTGTGTAATGTGCCATCAGATTTCCACAGTTTGACGGTGTTGTCAGCACTGGCAGAAGCAATCAAATCTCCTTTGGGGCTAAATGCCACACCAGAGACAGTATCCTCATGCCCCTCTAAGCTATTAATTTCTTTCTCTCCTGGCCAGTCAACAGTTTTTTGCAGGAGATTGGTAGCCTGGTGTATCTCAGGTATTGTTTTATTTGCTCGTTGCTCCAGTTTCAGAGCTTCTAACTGTATGTCTAAGCTTTCCTCTCCTAAGACTAAGCGAGTATTTAAAGCTCTCATCTCTGCTTTTTGTTCACTGATGACAGCTGTGCGTCGTTGAATTTCTGACCACACAGCAAGTAGGGAAATTATCACGGAAAATGCGACCATTCCTGCTAACATTCGTTGACGTTTACGTTGTTTATATTTCTGACTTTTCCGAATAAATTCTTGCTCCCCTTGTGAGAGTTCATCCCGACGGTCTTTCAGTTGTTCCTGGGCCTGAAGCAACGCTGCTCCCCGTAATAGTTGCCCCTTATCCCGTTTCATTTCCTCCCACTGACGCATTGCTCCCCGCAGTCGTTCTTGCCAGACACGAAATTCTCGGTCATTTTCCATCCATCCCTTTAGTTGACCCCAGTTTCTAATTAAGGCTTCATGGACTACCTCAACGGTTTCTTGCCCTGAATTTTCTTCTGTTTCACTGCTAACAACAGTACGACCGGTGACAACTAACCGTGCATCAGCTAATTTTTTGACTAAATTCCAGTTTGTCTGGTTTAATTCTGCTTTAGTTGCCACTCGTCGGGTATCTTCTGTGCCTGCACCAGGGCGAACTAACTGCACAAAAATTCGATGGACTTGTTGTTGTTCTTCTGGTTTAAGTTTACTAAATTTGTCATCAGCATAACGAGTTAATGCACCAGAAACTTGACCTATTTCTTCATAAGCTTTATGAGTTAATTGTTTGCTTTTGCGTTGTTTCCAAAGTTCTGTTAAAGCAAATTCTAATAAGGGTAAATTTCCTGGTTGTTTATCTACATCTTCAAGAATACGTTCTACCAGTCCGCCTTCAAAGTTGACTCCTAATTTTTGAGCAGGTTTTTCAATAACTTCTCTCAGTTCTTTTGAGTTCATGGAGCGGATTTTTACATCCCCATTTCGCAAGACATCAGCTAATGGTGGATAAGATAATACATTTCCTAAAAAATCTGCCCGCATTGTGGCAACTAATACTGTTGATAAAGATGATTTTTCGGTGAAATACCGGAATGTATATAAGAGAGTATCAATAAATTTCCTGCGGGTTGGTTCGTCGTTACAAAGGGTGTAAAGTTCCTCAAATTGGTCGGCAATTAGTAAAGTTCTGTTATGGGGATGATTATGCTGTATTTGTTCAAAAACTTTGGATAATTGATTAGTCTTTTTTGTATCTTTTAGATACTCAGATAAGTCGTCAGTTTGAGTCAGAAGTTGAGTTTCATTGAGGTGGGGTGCGTAGAGTGGAATTAAGGCACGAGCTAGGGCATAAAATGGGTCTGTTCCTGGACGAAAATGGGTAAATTGCCAATGTCCAGCCTTGACTAATTTCGGTACTAAACCAGCTAAAATAACTGAAGATTTGCCACTGCCAGAGGCTCCTAATACGGGAATAAAATTACGAGTTTCTGTATATTGATAGAGTTCTTCAATAAATACTTCTCGACCAAAGAAATATTCGGCATTTTCTGAGTTAAAGTGATATAAACCTTGATAGGGACAAAGTAATTTATCGTCTATATCTTCTTCAGTAGATGTTGTAATTGTTTGTTTTTCATAATAATAGTTATAGA
>NZ_JAAHGM010000124.1:0-7917 GCF_010692625.1 Okeania sp. SIO2C2 | reverse complement strand
GAGCATTAGCTCTTGCGGGTAGTGAAAGTCAGGTAATTAGTTTGTGGCAGGTGGATGATTTTGTTACGAAAGAGTTGATGGTGAAATATTATCAGCGGGTGTTGGATAATGAGGGGCGATCGGAAGCATTACGACAGACCCAGTTAGAGATGTTGGGAACTGAGGGGTATCAACATCCTTATTATTGGGCATCGTTTATTCCGTCTGGAGAATGGCGCAGCATAAATGATGGTACGAGTAACTAAACCGTAACTTCCCAGGTTTAGATATAATTATCTGTATAACATTGAGGAACTCATAACCATGGAATTAGCCACTGCATTTATCTCAACCACAGATTATCTGGAAGGGGAAAAATTTAGTCCCATTCGCCATGAATATCTCGGCGGTCAAATATTCGCTATGTCTGGTGGCAGTGAAGAACATAACCGCATTTCGTTAAATATTGCTAGTTTTTTGCGTTTGAATTTACGCGGCAGCGGATGTAAAACTTTTATTGCAGATATGAAAGTTAAAATTGCCATGGCGGAAAATAGCTCAGATATTTTTTATTATCCAGATGTGATGGTAACTTGCAACCCACAAGATACAGAAAAATATTATAAAAGTTTTCCTTGTTTAATTATTGAGGTACTTTCCCCTTCTACCCAAGATTTAGACAGACGAGAAAAACGCTTGAATTATCAAAGTTTAGCAAGTTTGCCAGAGTATGTATTGGTCGATCAAACAGAAATGAAAGTAGAAGTTTATCGTCCATCAGAAGTTGGTTATTGTTCTAGGGAAAGTTTAGGTAAAGAAGATTGTTTAGAATTAAAGTCGGTGGGGTTAACTTTAAGAATGACTGATATTTATGATGAGGTTTTATAGGTTTTGTAGGGACGTTGTATGCAACGTTCCTACCTGATGATTTATCGTTTTTCCCTAAAACCAAGGAATATATTACCTCACAAGTATGGGAATTGCTATAATAAAAATTTGTATTGAATAATCTAGAAAATTACCATTAAATATCAAAAAACATTGAAATATAAAAAAATACTTAGTACGCCTCTTTTATCTCTATCATTTATACTTTGTTTGTGCCTGACGACATTGGCAGGTAACCAGCCATTTTATACTATCTTTAGCACAAGTACACCCATAATAATTGATGGTAAATTGGATGAACCAGCATGGATAGCAGCACCAGATGTGGGTCCTTTTAAATTTCCTTGGTGGGAGTCGGGAAAGCAAGAACAAACTGTTAGTAAGTTGCTGTGGGATGATGATTATTTATATGTATCTTTTATTGTTGAAGATGCACATATTTGGGCAGAAAAAACTGAGCGTGATAGTGCGGTTTTTAAAGATGATTGTGTAGAAGTTTTTACAGCACCAAATCCCGAACGACCTCTTACCTATTTTAATATTGAAATGAACGTGCAGGGAGTATTTCTCGATCAATTTCATCGTCAAAGTCTAGGGGAGCGAAAGACTGAGGAATGGAATGGTGAAGGCATAAAAATTGCTACTTCTATTGTTGGGACTCTAAATGATGACAGTGATGTAGATAAGTATTGGATATTAGAAGCAGCCATTCCTTTTGAAAATTTTGCTGAGGTTGCTAAAAATATACCACCGAAACCAGAAGACATTTGGTATCTCAATCTTAACCGTCTAGGTGGTGAGACAAATTTACAATATAGCCAATGGTCTCCCAGTCAAACTCCAAAACCCCAGTTTCATGCACCTCAAGATTTTGGTCGTGTAAAATTTTCAACAACAGAAAGTCCCTTTTGGAAAAGATAATTAGACATCGAAACAAAAGAAGGAATAATGGCATTCGCCCTCATTAGATTTAGTGTCTGTGCGTAAGTCCTGATTAATTATTTTTAATAGTTAATTATTGATGGTTAATTGACAACTAAAAATCAACAACTAACAACTAATAATTTATAACTAAGAACTAAATCATTTCTCTTTCAAAGTGATCTAATTGAACAAAATAAATAAAGGATAAAATTATGATTGCTCAACCGGAAAATTATCAAAAAATGACAGCGGAAGAATATTTAGAATGGGAAGCTAAACAGGAATTTCGCCATGAATATGTTGAAATTTAAATATTTCAATCCCAATACTTCAGGCAGAGGTACTGATAACTGATAACTGATAACTGAAATGACCTCTGGCTCATTTTGTAAATAAAAACAGGCATCAGGTTCAATTCCTTTTTGAATATCGTCCCTTTTAAGAGTAAGAGAGCCAACACTTTTAATATTTAAGTTCCATTCTTCCGCCATAATAAATATTATACGAGCAATAAACCAATTGTTATTCTCATGCTCCATTAAAGGACTTATAATCTGTAAATATCCTCTATCATAAACTAGGCGTTTCGTAGAATTTTCACTTAATTCTTCACTCATACCAGTGAAAGTTTTCCAACTAATAGGATGCAAAATTATATAATTTTCGGCTTGTGTTTTCGTGAGTGTTTCCATTGTCTTTTTTTATTCATAAAAAGCGATCGCTTGAAGTAGCAGTCAGCACTCAGCTATCAGCAGTCAGCTTTTCAAGGTGTATAGTGGGGGACTTAAACCCTCGAATTTTTAGCTTGCAGCTAAATGCTGTTTGCGGAGCATTCCGGAACGGAAAAGCTGATAGCTAGTTAATTTCTTTAGAGAGCTAGAGCAAAACTATAGCGCTGCGCGCAGGCAATAGGCAACAGTTTGGGGGAATAAAAAAACTTTATCCCTTCTAACTTTTTCTTCCCCTCTGCCTTCTGCCTTCTGCCTTCCTTCCTCCAAAGTATAACTATTCAAGCAAACATGATATAAATTATGGCACAATATTAAGGACAATTAAACAGTCCAAATAATTCATATTATCTATGACCAAAAAATTACCAAGCAAATACGACGCATTCTCAACCGAGGCGAAATGGCAGAAATATTGGGAAGAAAACAACACTTTCAAAGCTGACCCCAACCATCCAGGCAACCCCTATTGCATTGTCATCCCCCCACCTAACGTTACAGGTCGCCTCCATGCAGGTCATGCTTTTAACAATTCCCTCATTGACGCTCTCATTCGTTACCATCGGATGCGCGGAGACAACGCTCTCTACCTCCCCGGTACCGACCACGCGAGTATTGCCGTGCAAACTATTCTGGAACGGAAACTGAAAGAAGAAGGCAAAACCCGCTACGATATTGGGCGAGAAAAATTTCTGGAACGCGCTTGGGAATGGAAAGCTGAGTCTGGCGGTACTATTGTTAACCAACTACGTCGTCTGGGAGTTTCTACAGACTGGACTCGCGAACGTTTTACCCTGGATGAAGGTTTATCAAAAGCTGTGATCGAAGCATTCATGCGTCTCTACGAAGAAGGTCTCATCTATCGCGGTAACTACCTGGTTAACTGGTGTCCTGCGAGTCAGTCTGCTGTTTCTGACTTGGAAGTTGAAAATAAGGAAGTTAATGGCAACCTTTGGCATTTTCGTTACCCTCTTACTGATGGCAGTGGTTATGTGGAAGTTGCTACTACTCGTCCGGAAACAATGTTGGGAGATACTGGTGTCGCGGTTAACCCCAATGACGACCGCTACAAAAATCTGATTGGCAAAACTCTGACGCTACCAATAATGGAACGGGAAATACCTATTATTGCGGATGAGTTGGTTGACCCTGAATTTGGTACTGGTTGTGTCAAAGTTACCCCCGCTCATGACCCCAATGATTTTGAAATGGGTAAACGTCACGACCTGCCATTCATTAATATTATGAATAAAGATGGTAGTTTGAATGAAAACGCGGGACCGTTTGTTGGGCAAGACCGTTTTGAGGCGCGGAAAAATGTTGTGAAACGGTTAGAGTCAGAGGGTGTTTTGGTCAAGGTAGAGGAGTATAGTCATAGCGTTCCTTATAGCGATCGTGGCAAGGTACCAGTCGAACCTCTACTCTCAACTCAGTGGTTTGTCAAAATTAAACCGTTGTCTGAGAAAGCGCTGGAATTATTGGATAAACATAACCAACCGAAATTTGTTCCGGAACGTTGGACGAAGGTTTATCGCGACTGGTTGGTGAAAATTAAAGACTGGTGTATTTCCCGGCAACTTTGGTGGGGTCATCAAATTCCAGCTTGGTATGCTGTGAGTGAAACTAATGGAAAAATTGCCGATAATACTCCTTTTGTTATTGCTCGCTCGGAAACGGAAGCGTTGGAGCAAGCAAAGGCAAAATTTGGTGCTGATGTCAAAATTGAACAAGACCCAGATGTGCTTGATACTTGGTTTTCATCCGGTTTATGGCCGTTTTCAACATTGGGTTGGCCTGAAAACACTCCCGACTTAGCAAAATATTATCCTACTAGCACTCTTTCTACTGGTTTTGATATTATCTTTTTCTGGGTTGCTAGAATGGCAATGATGGGAACTCATTTTACTGGCAAAATGCCGTTTAAAACGGTTTATATTCACGGTTTAATGTTAGATGAAAAAGGGAAAAAACAATCTAAATCTGCTGGTAATGGTATCGACCCTTTATTGTTAGTTGAAAAGTATGGAACTGATGCTTTACGTTATACTTTGATGCGAGAAACTGCTGGAGCAGGGCAAGATGTGAGAATGGATTATAATCGGGAAACTGATGAGTCGGCATCGGTAGAAGCGTCTCGAAATTTTACTAATAAAATTTGGAATGCTGCTCGATTTGTGATGATGAAATTAGAGGGTAAATCTCCTCAAGAATTAGGGGAACCGGAGGGGGATAAATTAGAGTTAGTTGACCGTTGGATTTTGTCTCGTTTCTATCAAGTTGTACAGCAAACTTGTGATTATTTAGATAATTATGGTTTGGGGGAAGCTGCGAAGGGTCTTTATGAATTTATTTGGGGAGATTTTTGTGATTGGTATCTGGAATTAGTTAAGTCTCGACTTCAAGGTGAGGATGAGATTTCTAAGTTAGTAGCACAACAAACATTGGCTTATATTTTGGATGGAATTTTAAGATTATTACATCCTTTTATGCCTCATATTACTGAAGAAATTTGGCATACTTTGAATCAAGTTGGTGAGGAAGATTGTTTGGCTTTGCAGTCTTATCCGAAGTTGGATAAATCTTTAATTAATCCAGATTTGGAAGCGGAGTTTGAGTTATTAATTGGGGTAATTCGGACTATCCGAAATTTACGGTCTGAGGTTGATATTAAACCAAAGGTAAAAATTACGGCAATTTTGCAGAGTGAGAATGAAAAAGAACGGAAAATTTTGAGTAAAGGTGAGGTTTATATTCAGGATTTAGCTAAGGTCGAAAAGTTGAATATTACTCCTAGTGTTGATGCGGAAGCTGGTCAAACTATTGCTGGTATTTTTGGTACTGTGCAAGTTTTAATTCCATTATCTGGAGTAGTAGATATTGAAGCTTTATCTGCTCGATTGGAGAAGAAGTTAGGAAAGTTAGAAAAAGAGATAGAATCTACTTCTAAACGATTGAGTAAACCAGAGTTTCTTAAGAAAGCTGATGCTAAATTTGTAGAGGAAACAAAGAATAATTTAGCCGAGGCAGAAAAACAAGCAGAAATATTACGCGATCGCTTACTTCAGTTAAAGTCAAACTAGGCATATTTGGTTGGGTTTAGTTATTAGCTAGCCCAACTTTTTGATTTTGAAAATAAGGAAAGCAAATATCTCTGGTTAGCAAAGACATTTATTATTCTGTTGTTAAACAAGTGGATTTTCTATAAACTGAATAAATTGTTTTCCTAAATCTGTTGTTATACTTTATTGGGAGTTATATTTAACATCTGAGATAATTTTGTCAATATTTTTAGTATGTTTGACAGTCCTAAAATTTTTTTCATACTTACGACTATCAGGAGTAGTAGATATTGAAGCTTGATCTGCTCGGTTGGAGAAGAAGTTAGGAAAGTTAGAAAAAGAGATAGAATCTACTTCTAAAATGTTGAGTAAACCAGAGTTTGTGAAGAAAGCTGATGCTAAATTTGTAGAAGAAACTCAGAATAATTTAGCCGAGGCAGAAAAGCAGGCATAAATATTACGCGATCGCTTACTTCAGTTAAAGTCAAATTAGGCTTATTTGGTTGGGTTTAGTTATTAGCTACCCCAACCATTAATTGGGAATTTTAAAAATAACAAAAGGAAAGAAATTGCCAGCAAGAAATATTTATCATTCTGTTGTTAAACAAGTGAATTTTCTATAAACTGAATAAATTGTTTCCCTAAATCTGTTGTTATACTTTTTTGGGAGTTATATTTAACATCTGAGATAATTTTGTCAATATTTTTAGTATGTTTGACAGTTCTAAAATTGTTTTCATACTTACGACTATCAGGAGTAGTAGATATTGAAGCTTGATCTGCTCGGCTGGAGAAGAAGTTAGGAAAGTTAGAAAAAGAGATAGAATCTACTTCTAAAAGGTTGAGTAAACCAGAGTTTGTTAAGAAAGCTGATACTAAATTTGTAGAGGAAACAAAGAATAATTTACCAGAAGCAGAAAAGCAGGCAGAAATATTACGCTATCGCTTACTTCAGTTAAAGTCAAACTAGGCATATTTGGTTGGGTTTAGTTATTGTTAGCCCAACCATTAATTTTTAATTGTCACAATAACAAAAGGAAAAAAAATTGCGAGCAAGAGATATTTATCATACACTTGTTAAACAAGCTTTAATAAAAGCCAATTTGATAATTACTCAGGACCCATTTCCTTGAAAGTGAGCAAAGATAAATCTGTCTATAGATATGGGTGCAGAACAATTATTGGCGGCTCAACAGCAAGAACGCAAAATAGCTGTAGAAGTTAAAAGTTTTATCAGAGATTCAAGAGTTGCAGATTTAGAACAAGCTTTAGGACAATATATTCTATATAATGATATATCGAGACTTACCGAACCAGAAAGAGAGTTATATCTGGCTCTTCCATTAACTGCTTTTACAGACCTTTTTGAAGGAGAAAAATTTGGTCAAATACTATTGGATAATCACCGATTAAAACTAATTATTTTTAATTTACAAACAGAGAATATTGTCAGATGGATACCATAGAAAACTATCGTCAAATTATTAAAAAACTATTAACAGAATATGCTCAGATACCAACTACTGAAAGTGGGATAGAAAATCAAACAATTTTTGACTCAGAAAATGATAGATATATGTTAATTTCTTTAGGTTGGTCTCAAGAAAAGCGAATTCATTACTGTATAATTCATATTGATATTATCGCAGGTAAAATTTGGATTCAAGCCAATAATACTGACTGTTTAATAGCAGAAGAATTAGTTGCTGCTGGAATTCCTGCTAAATCAATTGTTTTAGGAATGCAGCCTCCAGAAGTCAGACCTTATACAGCTTATGGAGTAGGAATAGAAGGGAGCGATCGCCCCATGCAGTTAAAGTCAAATTAAGCATATAAAGTTAGCGTGAATATCTACAGGCAATTTAGGTTTTTTCCAACTTTTAAGCCTTCTTCCCTCTTCCCTCTTCCTGATTCCTTCTTCCTTGAAAAAAACAATATCAAATTATGACAAATCTTACTAAATGGACAGTAGAAGATTATCATCGTATGATAGATGCAGGAATAATAAAAAATCGTCAAGTGGAATTAATTAATGGAGAAATTATTAATATGATTCCTGAAGAACCAATTCATCGTTTTATCAATCATAGAGCAGTTAAATACTTACGTTATATTTTAGGAAATCTGGCAGAAGTAATGGAAGCACATCCTGTTACTTTAGTTGACTCTGAACCAGAACCTGATATTACCATTGTTCATTCTCCCGATACATTAGACTTGTCGCGAAATAAAACCTTAAAGTTAAATGGAAAATTCTACCTTTCAATCATTAAATTATGCTGCCATCAGGTAGAAATTCCAGAGTCCAGCCGCTGTGAACATGAAGCGATCGTCGCGCA
>NZ_JAAHGM010000123.1:0-8266 GCF_010692625.1 Okeania sp. SIO2C2 | reverse complement strand
AGACAGGAGACAGGATACAGGAGACAGGAGACAGGAGACAGGAGACAGGATACAGGAGACAGGAGACAGGAGACAGGAGACAGGATACAGGATACAGGAGACAGGAGACAGGAGACAGGAGACAGGAGACAGGAGACAGGAGACAGGAGACAGGAGACAGGAGACAGGAGACAGGAGACAGGAGTCAGAAAAAAGTTTTTCGGTGACTTTAGAGTCAGAATTATAGATATAATTCCCACTATTAGACATCTCCAAAAATTAAAAATCAAATCAACTATTATCCATCAATTATCAATTATTTCCCCCTGTTCCCTGTTCCCTGTTCCCTGTTCCCTGTTCCCTGTTCCCTCTTTTCTGGAGATGTCTATTGTTTTGGGTGAAAATTTACCACTAATTGAATTTCATATATCAAATCAGCAACGCCGTTTAATCCAGAAGTAGATTAAAAGTAAATTAAATTTTAATAACCAAAATATATAAGGCCAAAGTAATTCTGTGAAAACAACTTCAGATCGAATAACATCATCCACCAGCAAAGAAGATAAACCAATAGTTCTGGTAGAAACAGCTTTTCTGGCCAGTACAGCTAGTTTAATTTGGTTTATCAATTATTATTTTCCCTTGGGACCATTATTAAGAGTTTTCTTCCCAATACCAATTGCTTTACTATATTTACGCTGGGGAAACCGTGCCGCTTGGATGGGTGCAGTAGTATCAGGATTACTTTTATCTGTGCTTATGGGGCCAACTCGTAGTATTTTATTTGTTATTCCCTTTGGTTTCATGGGAGTAATGTTAGGGGCAGTGTGGAAACGAGGAGGAAATTGGTTAATTTCTATTGGTTTAGGTTCTATACTAGGCTCTATTGGTTTCTTTTTTCGATTGTGGTTACTTTCACTTTTGTTGGGGCAAGACCTCTGGATATATGTAACTACACAAGTGACAGGAATCCTAGAATGGGTATTTATCAAATTGGGATTATTAGCTCAACCTAGTTTGCCTTTAATTCAAGCACTTGCTTTAGTTATAGTATTTGTGAATAATGTTGTGTATTTATTTGTTGTACATTTGGTAGCTTTATTGTTACTAGACCGGATCGGTAACCCTATTCCTAGACCTCCTAAATGGGTAAGAGTTTTGCTTGATTATGAGTAGTAGATTTTAGGTGGTAGGTAGTAGGTGGTAAGTGGTAGGGTGTGTTAGCGGTAGCGTAACTGAGCAAACTCTTTTGTAGATATTAGGTATTAGGTGGTAGGTAAACTTTTCTCCTCTCCAATAGACATCTCCAAAAATGAAAAATAGGTAGTTCTGCATAATAATGATATATGCAGATGAACAATGCCTAGTGTGGGCATCCTCAAAACGAGGGAGCAAGATGCTCTCATTACCGTCTCTGGTAAAAACAATAATTACAATGTACGACTATTATAGCAATGAGCGCTGGTATATTTACAAATTGCAGGAGGGGCCAAATAGCTAAAAGTCTTATATTATCAGCAATTTATTCCCCCTTCCGGAGCTGTTGCCAGATGAGCTGTTGCCTGCGCACAGCGCTATACAATGCGCCACCATCCCAAAATCAAATCAATTGTTATCCATACATAAATATTCAAATATAGGAATGAGCGCTGGTATATTTACAAATTGTAGTAGGGGCAAAAGAGCTAGAAGTCTTATATGATTCCTACGGAATGCTTGCGCAAACGGCAATTTATTCCCCCTGTTCCCTGTTCCCTGTTGCCTGTTCTCTGCGCACAGCGCTATATTTATCCCTGTTCCCTTAATGACTACTGCTATAGCAAGGAACGAGTTGGTGTTTGATATCATGTCCGGTAGCATCAGTATTGTATAGAAAAGGAAGGCAACAAACAGGAAGGCAACAAACAGGAAGGCAATTGAGCAAGAAAAAAACTTAAATTTCCTGTAGATATCCACGCTAACTTTTACACAAACGATACCAACGGACATGATATGACTTATGTTGATGATGAACCGTAAGACAGAGAAATAATTTTCCCACTGTTGCCTGTTGCCTGTTGCCTGTTCCCTGCTATATAACTGATAACTGAAATTACCCATTACTCAATAATAATAATGATTCGTGTATATACTCAGGTGCAACAGGGAAAAAATTGGCTGCAAAGGTATCGGAGACGCCAACCAGTGTTTGGCTGTATATTAGGATTTACAGATACAGGTCTAATACCGGGAATTTCTGCAGCAGGGGCAACTCCAAAAGACCGCCAATATACTTGTTTGGCAGATGTGGAATTTTTATATAACGGTTTTCAACCACAACCTAAATATCCATTACCACCCCTTGATGCTGGTGCTTCTCCAGTTTTAATCACAAAAGCAATTGTTGATGCTCTCAATATTCCTCTCTACTTATTTAATGCTGGTTTAACTCATCAACCCACTGTAGCAACAATTAATTTGGGAGGTACTCCAGCTCGTTGTTTAACTTCTGGTCATGCTTTAGATATGGCAACTGTTGAACATTTACTGGAAGCTGGAAAGAGTTGGGGATATAAGTTAGCTGCTGAAGCAAAAGATAGCTATTTAATATTAGGAGAATGTGTAGTTGGAGGTACAACTACAGCTTTAGCAATTTTATTAGGTTTAGGTATTGCTGCTGCAGGCAAAGTTAATAGCAGTCATCCTCAATGTAATCATGCTCAAAAGTTGGCTGTGGTGCGCCAAGGTTTACAAGTTTCTGGTTTTAATTCTGTACCTCCCCTTTCACAACCCCTAAAATTGGTCGCTGCGGTGGGAGACCCGATGCAAATAGTAGTAGCAGGAATGGCAATGACAGCAAGTCTCAAAGTAGGGGTGATGTTAGCTGGTGGTACACAAATGTTAGCTGTTTATGCTTTGATGCAAGCATTAGCGGCAAAATATTCTATATCTTGGCTGCCTGAGAATATTGTGGTGGGAACAACTCGATGGGTTGCTGAAGACCCGACAGGGGATACTGTGGGGTTGGCTAGAGAAATTGGTTTTGTGCCTTTGATGGCAACACAACTTAGTTTTGCTGAGTCTTGTTATCCTCAATTACGAGCTTATGAACAGGGTTATGTTAAAGAAGGTGTGGGTTGTGGAGGATGTGCGATCGCGGCTCATTTATATAGAGATTGGAGTCAAGTTCAGTTGCTTCAAGCTGTTGAAAGTTTGTTTGTATAATGGGACTTACACATTTTCTGGGGATAAAAATGCTTGAAAGTCAGTCTAGGCAAGGGAATTATGTCAAAGCACTAAAAAAGGCTAGAACCCTTGGTAATAAAGGAATTATCATTTTCTTTGTGGGTTTAATACCCCACCGTCAACGGGGGTGTTCAAAATTACTTGGGGGAGCGAATCCCCATGTAATTTTCCTCCTGTCTCCTGTCTCCTGTCTCCTGTCTCCTTCTTCAAATCATGTCCGGTTAAACAGTGATAAATAAATAACTACGGAGTCCTCAGGAGTCAGTCCTCAGGAGTCAGGAGGAAAGAGGGAAGAAAGAAGAACAACTGGAGTTGAAGGAGAAAGTTTTTTTATAACTAATTATCCGGACATGATATTAATCCAAGAAGCGATCGACACTTGTCCTGTAGATTGTATTCACTGGGTTGATTATACCAAACTAAATACTCTGGAAGAAGAGCGCAAGTATCAGGTGATTCCTATTGCTGGTAGTCTTGTGGATAGTGGGGCAGCTCGTATTGCTAGTCATAGAAATAAGCAAAATGCAGATCAAAAGAAGATTTGATTCTTTTCATTAATTCCTGTAGGGTGCGTTAGTGCGTTAGCGAGAAGATTAATTATGCTCAAGTCTAGTGGAGAGGGCGATCGCGTAACGCACCATTTCAATGTTATAGCAGTCGAAGCAAAAGTTATACCAAATTGATATAGAAATGTGCGCTGGCATATTTACAAATTACAGTAACTGTCCAATAGCTAAAAGCCTGATATTATCGGTTTTTTATTCCCCCTTCCGGAGCTGTTGCCTGTTGCCTGTTGCCTGTTGCCTGCGCACAGCGCTATAAATGTTTGCTACGAATAGCTAGGGTATTTCTTAACTTATCTTTTTCGTCAAATAGTCATTTCCAATAAATTATTTCTATCGACTCCAGCAAATAACCATCAATCTCTCAAACTCTCCAACACCTCATCCGTAAACGGATTTTTCCCTGCCTGGAGCGCTTCGATCCATTTTTGCCGTTGTGCTTTTTTCTTCTCATTACTCGTCCATTCTACAGATACCTGAAAATCTGCGATCGCTCCTTTTCTGCTTTGGGATTCTCTCCTAATTCTTGATATTTTTCCACAGTGGTAATATTCTCTGTCTGTAGTTGTGCCCCCACTACTTGCAATTCTATCGGGCGAATTTCTCCCAACTCCTGAGCTAAATCTTCAACTAACTTTTCTGTCAGATTTGGATCTATTTTAAACTGAGAATTTTCTGTTAATCCTTGAATGACTAATTTTGCCTGATCCTGGGAAAAATTTCTCAATTCATAAAGAATATTTTTACTTAAAATATCATTGTTGATTGTTTCTAAATTGGCTAAATAATTAAATTCTAATAAATAATGAATATAATCTGAACGCAGGGATAAAACAATTTTCACAAAAGGAATTTTTAAACATTCTTCCAGAAACTGAGCAAATTCTCTTTTTTGCCCTGGCTCTGAATTAACAAAGAAAAATTCCTCAAATTGATCGAAAATAATAACCGTAAGTAGATTTAATTCAGCATTATTTCGTAACTGAGAAAAAATTGCTTCAGTCGAATTAAGTATATGTGAATTAACTGCTAATTGGGGAATTGCTTTAAGTTTTTTAGCTAAACTTTCCCCCAATGCTGAAATCCAATGAATATAAACTTGCTGCAAAACCACTACTAAATTACGGGTATCAATTGATTTTTTTTCTAAAGCAGGTATTAATCCAGCCTGCAAAATAGAACTTTTACCAACTCCTGATTGCCCATGAATAACTATCAGTTTATAGTCAGGGCGACTAATTCTTTCTAGTAATTTTTCGACATTGAATTGGCGTCCAGATGCAGAAATTTCTTGAGTAACTTTTCGTCGATTAAGTTGAGGTAAAGCCGGGTTTGTATTTGGTTTTCTGTATCCCAAACGATTTGCACCGATAAATGCTACAAACCCAAATTGTTGTTCTATTTGTTGCAGTTTTTGCTTCAATTCAAAAGCTGCTAAATATGCTTTTTGTTGGTAATATATTTCTCGTTATTCTGTGATAATATCAATATAAAATTCGGTACTTTACTCAGGTTTTGTCGTATTTTTTGCTTGTTCAAAATTGGCTATAGATGCTTCAAATTTACCTAAATATTTTTCGGCTTTTGCTAGAGCAAATAAATATTTTCCTAGATGAGAATAGCGCTCCCAATCTAAAGTAACTTCGTCTTTTTCTGAGCTAGGAGGAGATACAGTATCTAGAGTTTTGTTGCAAATTTCTATGGCAGTTTGAGCAAGTTTTTTTGCTTGTCTATAATGATTTTTTGCCAGTTCACATTCTGCCAGAAAACCATCAGCACGAGCCTCACAAAATGGCTGATCATAGGTTTGATGTAATTCTCTTGCTCTGTTAGCAACAGTTTCTAACTCATCCCAACGTCCTAAAGTCTGCAAAACTTCTCCCCAAGTATTGATAAATTTAGCAACTAAGTCTGGGCGGTTAACTGTCTCAAAGCCTTCTACTGACTGCTGAAAATATGAACAAGCTCTCTCACAAGCCATATTTTTCTCAACCCGATGCCTAACTGCATAACTACACCACCATAACCCCAGATAATAATAAGTGTGAGCCACCCGCACCAAGTTGTTAATTTGTTGCCAAAGTTCGAGACTATGTTGATAATGCTCTAGTGCTATTTCGGTATAATTATCGGTTGCCCTGCCTAAAACAAATTCCAAATTTGCTTCTAACTCAAGCTCTAAGGTAACTTCTCGGTTTAACAATTCTTGCCTTGCGCTCACCAACTCTTGATAAGCAGACTCTCCCAGACCAAGAGCAGTATCATCTAAAAATATTCTTGCCCCACTTTCTAAAACTTTCTGATAAACACTCTTACTGGTCTGCTGAATAAAATCAATTAATTCCTGAGTGGTAGTTTCAAAAACGGTCAGACTTGACCAATTTTCAAGGTCAGGAATTAACCGAATAAATTTACGAGAAATTTCTGCATCAACCCATAAAACTATGGGAAAAGGGCAATTTTTTCTAAACTCCTCGCGAACTAAACTCATTGCGACCAGCAATTTATCAATATTTCTGACAAACTCCAAACCCCAAACCATCAGAGCATCTGGTTGTTGGTTTCCTAAGCATTTTCTAATAGTTGCATAAAGTTCATCGACAGACTCATCCAACTGCAACTGTGCCAAGTCTCCAGAAAAAGATTCCCGGAGTTGTGGAATTAGGCGATCGCGCTGGCTCAGATTATTGCACTGTGCCAGAAATAGGCGAAATTGTCCTTGAGACATTTCCATGCCTCGGATTAATTTCTGCAATAATTTTTGATTGTTAATTTCCCTGTAATTAGGCATAAATTTTTGGCGTTGGTAAAGCGCGTGTATGATATTAGTCTTAATTCTTTAGGAGTCAGGAGTCAGGAGTCAGGAGTCAGGATTCAGGAGGGAAGAAAGAAGAATAACAGGAGTAGAAGGAGAAAGTTTTTCGGGGAGTGTAAAGGTCACGGAGTTCTATCGCGCTCTTATCCGGACATGGTATCATACCTCAGATTACCAACGCCAAATTTTTAAATATATTTAATTAATGCTCAAAATTAGACATCCCCATAAAAGAGGGAGCAGGGAGAAATAATTGAAAATTTATGGATAAGAATTGATTTTATAGCGCTGTGCGCAGGCAACAGGCAACAGGCAACAGCTCCGGAAGGGGGAATAAAAAACCGATAATATCAGGCTTTTAGCTATTGGACAGTTACTGTAATTTGTAAATATGCCAGCGCACATTGCTATATTTTTAATTTTTAGATATCTCCGGAAAATAAATAAACCTTTTAGTTATATTAGCTAAAGAAAAAAAAGTCACCAGAAAAAATCTTTTTTCCTGCCTTTTTCGTAAAAATATCTTACCTGTTCCCTGTTCCCTGTTCCCTGTTCCCTACTCCTACCAAAAATCTATATCTTTTTCGGAGAGGTCTTTTGGAGATGTCTATTATCAAAAAATTCTTTTTCATACCCTAAAGTTGGGTTTTCGTTCCTCAACCCAACCTACGCCCTCTACTCCCTTATATTTAACTTATATTTAACTCTGGCGCATCTTTCAAAAGAGGATTAATATCAAACCAAGGGCCAAGTTCATCTTGATACTCATAAACAAACATACTCCGGATTAAAGTTTGGTATCCATCATCTCCCGTTACTTTTTTTGTCTGAGCAACTCGGCGCAATAATTCCCACTCCCGGTCATCTACAGCTAAAAGTCGATGATTGCGATAAGTTTTAATTACATTGGCAACACTAGCGCGGGAGATGGGAAGATCCCCTTCTTCCATAATAGCCTCATTAACTATGCGCAATACATTCCTCACATGACCACCACTGAAACGACATAAGTAATCTAAAGTTTCCTGATTATCAAAGATTTCGGTAACTTTTGCCAAACGTTGCTGTGGATCTAATTCTGGAAATGCCCTGGCCAAAACTAACTGTCGCATTAACTTCATTCCTTCAGCACATTCACTACCATCGCGCAACTGTGTGGCCACCATTGGCAATATTTGAGGGTCTTTCTTAAATCTTTGAGTTAATGTGTCGTAGTCATTGGAAAACCTCAGTGCCATAGGAAGAGTATAAATCAGATGACAATGAAGACTCATCAGTTGTTCGCCCCGGTCAACAAATAGATATTCTGGTTGAGGTCGCCCCCAAGGTTTAGGTGAGCTATCAACTTTTTCCAGGTTGTCAACGATCACCACTAATCCTTTTTTACCATACTGTTTCAGCTTTTCGTTAACGGGTTCAAGCAATTCTTTGTTAATAGTTTCAATAATTCCGCTAGTGCGGGGTCCGAGATATTCTCTGAGTTTACTACGAAGTTCGGGACTAGCTTTTGCCTGGGCAGTAATTTTACCAATTCCTAAAGAGAGCATTGACTTAATCAAAAAATAACGATATAATAGGTTACAAAGCACACTATTAGACAGACTGTGTTTGCGGAGCATATAAAACACACATACATGAAATCTATTAGAACTAAGCTCAAACTGAATAATCAGCAAAAAACTTT
>NZ_JAAHGM010000122.1:0-8682 GCF_010692625.1 Okeania sp. SIO2C2 | reverse complement strand
TTCAGGAATTGAACGAGTGCGTGGCATTGTTCAAACGATTAAAGGTGATGAACTTGCTTTTATGAGTTATCTCCCACAGGGAGGTTATCCTGGTCCGATTACTCTGTTCCGCACTAGCGAAGTTTATCAGGATGAATTGGGAATGCTTGGTGAAATTCCCACAGATCCAACTTGGGGATGGAACCAGTATTCTTGCCAACCCGTGGAAGTTCATGTTGTTCCTGGAAATCATACCACTATGTTGAGTGAACCTCATGTTCAGGTATTAGCTGAACTGTTGAAACTTTGCTATCAAAAAAGCTCCCCTGATTTTTAATTGTATAGCAATCAGGAATCAGTTGTGAGAATTGAGGTGTTCCTTAAAAGTATAGAATATAATAATTGCTATATTTATATGATATCATGTCCGGTAGCATCGTTTGTGTATAAAATCAAGGTTAAAATGAGGGAAAACCTTCTGCCTTCTGCCTTCCTTCCACCAAAGTCTAATTATTCAACCGGACATGACATGATATGATACGTTTTTTTCTTCTTCTCTGTTCCCTGTTCCCTGTTCCCTGTTCCCTAAAAGTTTCCAATATCTCACAACTCAAATCATATTGCTATAGTTACATCTTGAAAATGAAAAACCCAACCTATGAAAATTAAAATTATTATTCCCATAAATAACAGCGATTTCAACGATGAAATTGCCCAAGCTGTTGAACCCGTCCTCACACCTGATATGACGGTAGATGTGGAAAATATTTCAGAGGGGGCTCGTTCAATTGAAAGTCGTTATGATTCAGAAATCAATGCCCCTTATGTGATTGCACAAGCGGTGAAAGCTGAACGAGATGGCTTTGACGGGATTTTTGTATCGGACATGGATTACTGTGGAGTTGAAACAGCTCGAGAGGTCATTGACATTCCAATTGTTGGGGGGTTCCGACCCAGCGCTTATACAGCGATGATGCTTGCTCAAAGGTTCTCAATTATTACTATTGTGAATTCAGTTGTAGCAATGCAACGGAAGCATATCAGGAAGTTTGGGATTTCCCCCAATTTTGCTTCCATTCGTTCCGTGCATCTTCCGGTTTTGAGCTTACATGACAAGCAAGTTGCCCTAGAAAAAATCTATGCCGAAAGTGTCAAAGCGATTGATGAAGATGGTGCTAATGCCATAATTTTTGGTTGCACTGGCTTTTTAAATGTGGCTGATGCTGTTGCTCAACGTCTAGCTGAAGTGGGAAGAGGAGTACCTGTTGTCGATCCAAATCGCGTCGCTATTTCATTTTTGGAGTTGTTGATTCGGAATAAGCTTTCCCAGAGTCGGTTAACTTATTACAAGCAAAATTATATCATGTCCGGTAGCATCGGTATTGTATAGCAAAGGTAGGGAACAGGGAACAGGGAACAGGGAACAGGCAGGAATACTTAAGGGCAATAAAAAAACTTAAATTCCCTGTAGATATTCACCCTTGAGTTTACACAAACGATACCAGCGGACATGATATTACTGGGAAAAACAGGACTAATATCATGTTCGGTTGAATACTTACACCCTTTGCCGAAACTAAGGCAGAAGTAAAGGAGTAAGGTTTCAAGGAAGAAGGTTTTTTATAACGTTTACCAATCTGAGGAATCAAGGTCGCTGTGTGCTTGATTTTCTGATTTGGGCTTTGCGTTCTGAGGCGACTTCCCTTCTTCCTCCAACTTCTGAATAACCCCCCTCCTGAACGATTGATTACCTTGTCCCCTTGAACGCTTTTTTCAGCAAGCCCTACTTACTTGATCAAATGACTCAAGGGGAATAAAATCGAGGATGTTCCCAGAAAAAGAGCGAAATATGAGTAGCGGAAAAAGTCTACAAACAACCAAATATGCCCAGCATAGATACAATATAACTCAACCCATTGATTTTGATGTGGCTGTGAATTATGGTGGCGCACTGATGGCCATCGCCGGGGCAGATGGCCAACTAGCAGACGCTGAATTCCAGTGGTACGTTGATGAACAAGAGCTTTTGTTCGTAAACCCTCAAGAGTACATCGAAGTACTACACCAATTCGATTGGAAAAACGCCAACATTGAGGAACTCTTAAAAGGGATCAGCTATGATTTCTCTATAAATTTTCGCCGAACCATGTTGTACCAAGCGATCAAGATGAGCCGAGCTGATGGTAGTTATCATGAAAAAGAAAAAGCGGCTGTGGCTAAAGCGGCAGAGATTTTAGGGATAGAACGCAGTGTTGTTGTGAGTCTAGAGTCAGTAGCAGAAATGGAAGAATCCACTGAGCGACTGCGGCTTGTTTTATTTGAAACAGAGGTTTAATCCAGGTTCACACCTTTTTCTAGAGGATTTTGATAGGCTTGTCTTCTACAGGATGAAGGAGCAGCCTCAAAGGTCGATGCTATTCGCAGACTTCTTGCATCTTATGCCGAGCAGCTTCCAGATGCATTTGTTGTGGTCATGGAAACACAGATTCGCTTGGCCTCCAAGATCTTGTAGAGGGCGTTAGGCTCACATCTTGCACTATGCATCATATATACTTAAAAACCGAAAAAAGAACAATCAATTTCGGTACTGAAAACGTCCAATCTTATCACTGTTGCCAGATGAGCTGTTGCAATAGTGCCTACCTCCACAAGTATGTTTTCCGTTTGGTGCAAGATCTGAGCCTCCCACGGACGCTATCGCATCCGCAATGGATGAAGCTGACACATGGTGAAATTATTGCTGCGTAAGGGTTTCACCATGTGCTAGTTAAGAGTCTAACTTCCCGTCCATGTCTCCTCAAGAAACTGCACAATCCGTTCCTCAACCGACATCTTGGAACCGTCTCCGGAGAGGCTAGTTACACCTGAGGCGTAGAAGTGGCCAAAGGCGGGGACCCAAGCAAACTTATAGTTGACACCAACTTCCTGGTAATGCTCTATCAGAATGGGTATGGCAACGAAAAAGGCATTCAGGTCGTTCTGTCCTTGGAACAGAAGAATCGGCGGGTTATCCGATGATGGTGTTACCGTTTGAAGGATGTCGAAGCCGACATTACCACCGGACAGTAGGAAAGCACCTGCCACTGGTTCATGCATACCATGGGCAACATTCAATGTTGTTATGGCTCCAGCGGAAAATCCACCGAGGACAATGTGCTCTGGATCAATATTGTACTTCCGAGAAAACTTGCGGATATGGTTGAGGGCGGTACGCAGGTCTTCGGCTGCCGACAGCACTGCGTCGCTCATAAGTTCTATGTCTTCAGGAGCGCTAGGATCTAGAGGATCGAGACCCATATTGTTACGGATCTTATTCACCTGATCAAACATGATTGTGACGCTGTTCCTGTCGAGATCGTCTTCGGTGTAGCCCTCCCCCGAAGGTATTGGACCCTCAGGTGCTAGTCTATAAGTGATCGCGAAGCAAACGTAGCCCCGTGTTGCAAACTTTCGACAATAATCGCCCGGTGAGGTGTCTTGAGCGCCATCTTCATCGTAGGTGCGGCGCGGATCGCCACGATGGAAGGAGCCACCGTGAGTAAAAATGATAGCCCGTCGTGGTTTTTTCGTCTCTGCAAGTGGCTCGTAGAAATCCATCCACAAGTCGCGAAAGAACGATTTACCGTTTTGGGTAATCTCCCCTTCGCCGTAGATCACTTCTGGTGTAACCTTGTAGTCAAGCATGGAGAGGCTTTCAGCTAACGCAGGAGCCTGAAACAACATCGACAAACAACACAGATAAATCAAAGCAAACCAAGCAGTAAACTTATTAGTGACAGACATAATCAGAAATCCATAAGTATTGCGAGATTTTCAATCAGTTTCCTAGCCCACTTTACCAGATAAGCTAAATATGGGAATGCGATCGCTTCCTAAGAAGACTCTATAGGTGAGCACATTTTTCCACTATAAAATAATATCAAACAATCAAAACAAAGTCAACCCATTGCCGAATACAAAAAACAACAGCTCATCTGGCAACTAATTGTTCACATCAACCCTAGAGCGTCGGTCCATTAATAATGCTTGACAAATTAAAAAAATGTGTATCTACGGAAAATGGTTCTTCTGCTCGTCTCCCGCTCCTCACTTATAGCCCTGTAGGAGCTCGTGATTTTGCTCAAAATTGTTATTGACGCTACCAATTTTAGCAGTTGCACATTTTCTTGTTTTTGTCAAAAATATCATGTCCGGATAATTAGTTATAAAAAAACTTTCTCCTTCAACTCCAGTTGTTCTTCTTTATTACCTCTTTCCTCCTGACTCCTGAGGACTGTACGTCGCCAATCCGACGGCTCCCCTACCTGAGGACTCCGTAGTTATTTATTTATCACTGTTTAACCGGACATGATATAACTTCTACTGGACCGACGCTCTAGGACACCGATTCAGAAACCGGGTTTCTTTGAGAAATACTAATATTCCGTTGTTATTCTTGCTAGAAACCCAGTTTCTCCAACGCCAATGTCAACTATTCAGCGTCAGTTTCAAAGATCGCAAATCGTAGCCGAGCTGCCGACTCTTCTATTTTTACCAAAGACTCAATACTAACAAGTACTTTTTGTTCAATTCCTAACAGTTGCGCGGCCCGAGCAACAGTGGCTTTTTCCTTCTCGTGATACACTCCATCGGCACGGCTCATTTTGATCGCTTGGTACAACATACAACAGCGAAAATTTAGAGAAAAATCATAATGCATACCACCCAATAGCTCTTCGATGTCCGCATTTTTTCCATCGAAATTTAGGACATTTTCTTCGATCAGGTCAGATGGTGTTCCCAGCAGCTGCTGTTCTTCCAGAAACCAATCTAATTCTTCTTGTGCTAACTCACCATCAGCACTAGCGATCGCTACTACTACTCTCAGATAGTTTCTCGCCACATCAACATTGATAGGTCCAGTGACGTTATACATCCTCTTGCCATATGGCGGATGAGGAACGTATTTCTATAGGTGTTTTTAAAGGACAAAATACTAATATTCCTATTCGAGATTACATTAATGATCAAATCCTGTTTGATTCACATGAGCAGTGTTTAGAACATCATCGCCAGTTATTCCGGGAGGAGTTACAAAAAGGCCTGAGCTAAGGGTACTGATAATTGATAACTGATAACTGAAATGACAGACATCAGAGAAATAGCTCAAAGTCCATTATAATCTCAAAAGAATATTGCTATTTTAACAATAAAAACGAGGGGATGTGGCATTGAGTCAAGATCAAGAAAATTATAAGTTTTTAAGAGAGTGGAACAAAACTGCCGTAGATTACCCTCCGGATATTTGTCTGCATCAGTTGTTTGAAGCGCAAGTAGAACAAACTCCCAATTCTGTAGCTGTTGTGTTTGAGGAGAACCAACTAACTTATAAAAGTTTAAATCAAAAAGCCAATCAACTAGCTCATTACTTGCAGCATCTGGGGATAGGTCCAAACGTATTAGTAGGAATTTGCTTTGAGCGATCGCTAGAGATGGTTATAAGTCTCTTGGGTATTCTCAAAGCGGGTGGAGCTTATGTTCCTCTAGACCCAGGTTACCCTCAAGAGCGGTTAGCTTACATGATTGAAGATTCTCAAGCTTCAATACTATTAACTCAAAAAAACTTGGTAACTGGATTACCGGAAATAAGAGCGCAAATCATTTGTTTAGATGCTGACTGGAATCTAGTTAGTCAAGAAACTGACTTAAATCCCAACTGTAGTGTTTCTGAGGAAAACTTGGCTTATGTAATCTACACTTCCGGTTCTACGGGTAAACCTAAAGGTGTAGCAATGAAGCACGTTGCCTTGAGTAATCTTATTTTTTGGCAACGGTCAAACACAACAGTTTCACCAAAAGCAAAAACCCTACAATTTGCACCAATTAGCTTTGATGTCTCCTTTCAGGAAATATTTTCAACCTGGTGTGCGGGTGGAACTTTAGTCTTAATCTCAGAAGAAGTGCGACGAGACCCTGTTGCTTTACTACATTTTTTAAGAGCAAAACAAATAGAAAGACTGTTTCTGCCTTTTGTTGCTTTACAGCAGTTAGCAGAGACCGCTCAAACTTGGGGATTGATTCCCATCAGTTTGCGGGAAGTAATCACAGCAGGGGAACAGTTGCAAATTACGAGGGCGATCGCCGCTTTTTTCTCCCAGCTAAAAGATTGTTACCTTCATAATCATTATGGACCATCAGAAACTCATGTAGTTACAGCATTTACCTTAACGGGTTCTACTGAGAATTGGTCAGCACTACCACCTATTGGTCGTCCCATTGCTAACACTCAGATTTACCTATTAGATGAATTCGCAAAACCTGTACCTGTGGGAATTCCCGGCGAGTTGTACATCGGGGGAGTTTGCCTAGCTAGAGGCTATCTCAACCGTCCCGAATTGAGTGCAGAACGATTTATTGCCAATCCCTTTAGTCAAGAAGAGGGGTCTCGTCTTTACAAAACTGGAGATTTAGCTCGTTATTTACCTGATGGAAATATCGAATATCTCGGTCGCATTGATAATCAGGTCAAGGTGCGGGGTTTCCGGATCGAACTCGGAGAAATTGAAGCAATACTCGCCCAACACCCCAACCTGCGGCAGACTGCGGTGATTGTCCGAGAAGACCAACCAGGGGATAAACGCTTAGTCGCCTACGTTTGTCCAAATCAGGGGCAAATCCCGACTTCGGGTCAACTGCGCCACTTTCTATCAGAAAAGTTACCAGACTACATGATGCCTGGAACGTTTATAATGCTGGAAGCTTTACCCTTAACACCCAGTGGCAAAGTCGATCGCAAGGCTCTACCCATTCCCGATGCTTCAAATTTGCTTCGTGAAACCAGTTTTGTTGCCCCCCGGGATGCGGTAGAACTGCAACTAGCTCAAATTTGGTCAGAGATTCTGGGTGTTTCTGCCATCGGAGTTCACGACAACTTTATTGAATTAGGCGGACATTCCTTGTTAGCCACCAAAATTATCGGGCTAGTGCGGGTACGCCTGCAAGTAGAATTACCTCTAAATCTCCTATTCGAGTGTCCCACAGTTGCTGAGTTAGCCCAGGAGGTTATTCCCCTTGAGGGATTAGATGTTGGAGCATCCCTACAACCAATTCCACGAGAACCAATGATGCCAATATCATTTAGTCAAGAACAAATGTGGTTTCTCAATCAGTTAACACCAGAAGAACCAGTCTGCAATGAAAGCTTGACCATTCATCTAGGTGGAGAGATCGATATTCCTGCCTTGGAAAAAGGTCTCACAGAAATCATCCGTCGCCACGAAATTCTCCGAACTACCTATCCACTGGTTAACGGTCAACCCTGCCAGGAAATTCAGCCACCATCTACATTTACTTTACCAATAGTCGATTTGCGGCAATGGTCAGAAACCGCAAGAGAAACAGAAGCACTGCGTATTGCCACTGAACAACTTCGTCAGAGATTTGACTTCAATCAAGGACCCCTACTGCGAGCTACTCTAATTCAGCTTACTTCAGACAGCTATCGACTCTACTTCGCTATTCACCATATTCTGGTAGATGCCGAATCGTTGAGCCAAATAGTACAAGAATTAGAAATTATTTATACGGCATTTTGTCAAGGTTTACCATCACCTCTGCCAGAATTAACTATACAATATGCCGATTTTACGGTTTGGCAACGCCAGCGCCTAAAAGGAGAAATACTTTCTCATAAGCTTGCCTACTGGCAAAGACAACTCGAAAACTTACCCCAATTAAAACTTCCCACTGACCGTCCTCGCACTGCACAAACGACTTTTGCTGGTTCATTTGTTCGTCACCAACTCTCATTTGACTTAATCGAAAAGCTCAAAACTCTTAGTCGCAAAGAAAATGTTACCTTATTTGTGACCTTGGCAACAGCAATCAAAGTTTTGCTTTATCGCTATTCGACCGAGGAAGATATTGTTTTGGGTACTGTTATTGACCAACGGGATCGACCAGAGTTAGAAGAGATAATTGGTAACTTTCTCAATACTTTGGTCTTGCGTAGTGACCTCAGCGGTAACCCGAGTTTCTGCCAACTGTTAAAGCGAGTCCGGAATGTGTGTTTATCAGCTTACTCCCATCAAGATGTACCGTTCCAGAAGGTGGTAGAAGCACTTCGCCCCGATCAACAAGTTAACCAAAATCCCATGTTTCAGGTGGCTTTCGTAATCAATCCACCTCTAGTAGGGGACGCACAGACGCGGGGACGCGGGGACGCGGGGACGCCTATAAGAGAAATTCCACCCAAAATTTCGCTCACTCAAAAAGCTGATACTCAGTCTTGGTCTCCCACCGAAGACAAGTTAGGATGGAAGGCGTTTCACTACAAGGTAGATCCTGGGATTTCTAAGTTTAACCTCACTTTCTCTCTCTTAGAAGAAGGAGCGGAGGGAATGGTTATTGTGAGTGAATACAACAGTGATTTGTTTGATGCCACTACAATTAAGGGGATGAGTGGGCATTTGAGTACTTTGCTAGAGGCAATTGTTATCAATCCCCACATAAGCATTTCTGAATTACCTCTGTTAACGGACAAAGAGCGTCATCAGTTGTTGGTAGAATGGAATAATACGACTGTTGACTATCCCAAAGATAAGTGCATTCATCAGTTGTTTGAAGAACAAGTAGAAAGAACACCGGATGCAGTGGCGGTAGTATTTGAAGACCGACAATTAACTTATCACCAGTTAAATTGTCAAGCTAATCAACTAGCGCATT
>NZ_JAAHGM010000121.1:0-8862 GCF_010692625.1 Okeania sp. SIO2C2 | reverse complement strand
ACATCGTAAAACTTTGTGCTATTCCAAGTCCATTGATATGTTGTACAGATCAATTCACCTGCTGATCTATTATTTGAAACATCGTCAAATTCCTCAATTCTCATAATCATTCGTCACTGTGCAACGCATTATCATTAATATTTGTATCTCATATACCTGCAATCTGCTGTATCTTATTGCTCAAACCCAACTACAAGCTTAATTTAACTTTTCTACCGTAAACGTAGCTCCCCCGAAGGGAGAACATGATATAAAACCTAATATCATGTATGGTTGAATTATCCAGACTTGATGAACCTATCCCACTAATAGGATTTTTGCTAAAAAACCTAAATATTTTGAGAGTTAAAAACGAAAAATTAAGCTTTTCAAGAACATTTTACTTAAACAAATAAGCTTGTTAAAAATAGTGGAATAGGTCCAGATAAAGCCTAAAACCTATCACCTTCTTCATAGTAGGGACATTCCATAGAATATCCGGCGTTGGTAAAGCGCGTGTATGATATTAATCTTAATTCTTTAGAAGTCAACCCACCCGCGCGCCCCTCCCAAGAGGGGGAGTCAGGAGGACCGAGTCAGGAGGGAAGAAAGAAGAAGAAACCCCGAGTAAAAGGAGAAAGTTTTTTGGTCGCGTAAAGGTCACGGAGTTCTATCGCGATCTTATCCAGACATGATATCATACCTCAAATTACCAACGCCGAATATCCCTACAACCTACGACCTACTTCAACGTGGCCAAGAAATTCTAGTACTAGCAGCAATATAACGAGCTACAGCAGCAGCACCATAACGATTTAGATGACTGGGGTCAAAAAAATATTCATTTTTGGCAAGTTGAGGCTGATATAAATTGAAATTTAGGAATGTAAAACCATTTTCTCTTGCTCGACTCTGCATCCACTGATGAAAGTCTTCTTCAGCAGACCAACGCACAGAATCTAAATAACTATCAGAAAGAGGTAAATTAACAAAAACTAAAGGAATATTGCGAGATTTAGTAAAATTAACAACAGAAGTTAAAGCTGTAGCTTGAGTACCCCCAAGATAAAAACTAGCATAGTCGCCATCGTAAAGCCCTGCTACATAAGGTCGTCGCTGATAATAATAAGAAGGATTAAATCGCCCATCCATTGGCAGAAACCCATTAGCATCAATAGCATTGGCAACACCGGCGATCGCTACTGCTTGTACAAATTGAGTAGAATATTGAGGATGAGATGTTAAGTTTGAGGAGTTTTGCGATAGAGGTTTATAAGAATATTTAGTAGTCTTAAAATAGTCAGGATAAAGAGTATTAGAACTATTCCCTACTTCGGTATTTCCTCTGTTGCTGCGCGTTCCCTCTGTTGGTCGGCGTTCCCATCGCAAGGTTTCCTCCCCTAGTTCCCACTGCTTGCTTCTGTCAGCGACGCGGGGTCGCACCGCTGTTGTCTGTTCCCTATAATTAATTTCCATTGCTTCCCCTCGCGATATCTCAAAAGGAGAGTAGGGAGGTGCAAATACATTATAAGGTTTGGGAAATTGATAACAGGTAGAAGCAAAGTTAGACTGACCTTGAGGTAGTTGGGGACGAACACCTGAAAGTAATTTTCTTTTTCCCTCAGAAGCAATAATTGAATTATAAGTTCGATCTACCCGTCCACTATTAAAAGCTCGTACTCCATCCGCCCAAATAATTAATTTTGGCAGTTGATTATTGTTCAAAAGTTGTCGCAGTTGAAAGTTTACTACTTGAGCAGTAGCCCCATTGATACTAAAGTTAAATACGTTTAACGGACGATAGCCTTTAGCTACTAAATATTGTTGTAGTTGTTGCGGATCGACCCCGTATAAGGCGCGGGAACTACCCACAATTAAAACATCTGGCGGACCCACAGTAGCAACAAAAGACAGATAAAGCTCTAACTGGGTGTCGAGAACATCACTATTGAAAGAAACAGGATTATACTGAGAACGTGCAGAAGCTGCTTGTTGTTGGGAGTAAGCTAAATTTCTCATATACTCAGCAACTTTTTTCTCAGCAAAAGCACGTCTGGGGTTTCCTGGCGGTACAGCTTGCATCCAAGCTACTGCCTGTACCCACTCTTGGGCAACCTTATCCCACTGTTGTTTAGTTCTCGCGGACTGAGCTAACTGTGAGGCTTTTGTGGCAAAACTAACTGCTTGACTAAACGGGTCTACAGAAGCACATTGAGTAGCATTGGAATTTTGAGAAACTAGAGAAATTTGTGAGTTATTTTCTTTGGCGGAAGTTAAATCACAGTTATTAACTGATATAAGATTTTTCTGTGAGGTTGGAGATATTTTGCTCTGAAAGTGTTGAGTGGGAATACATCCAACAGTTAGGGTTAGCAAAATAGTTGCCGTCAAAGATTTAAGTAAGCTAGATGAAAGTCTAGTACTATGGAATTGATTTTCTATATTCTGTTGCCAACTACGTTCAGGAGTGGCATCGGATGAATGGATTCTAGTCATCTAGATTCCCCTCCATATCTATATATAATATTTGTGATAGATTATAATACCTTTTTCGGCAAGTTTATTTGTCAAGAGGACACTGGAAACAGGCAATAGGCTAAAGCTTAACTAGAGCAAGGGTTTTTAGCTTATTTTTATGGGAGAATGTTTTTTTATATATAAGATTTAGGATTGCTATATATGTCTAAAAGAATGGATGGTTTAATAGGTTCAGCAGTTATATAAAAATACTGTTTATTTGACTTTTCCCTCTACTGTTTTATTTAAGTTAAACCGATCTAATTTTTTGCATAACTTTTATTTTCCTAATAGCGCCTAACCAGCTAAATATATCTATTGTGCTAAAGTCTTATATCATGTACGGCTGAATACTTATAAATAAACGACCAAGGAGTCAGTCCTCAGGAGTCAGGAGGGAAGAAAGAAGAAATAAGAAAGAGGAGGAAAAGGAAATTTTTTTTCACTAATTATCCGGACATGATATTACTACAAACATTTTGATTATTCAGTATTGTAGGGATAAATGGCCGTTTTCCCCTACTGAGAGTAGAAATTATATGACTCACCAAGTAAACAAATTTGATATTAAACTGCTAAAAATTTTTGGATTACTTCTTGACTTAAATCTGTAGTATTTCCTGATGCCACAATTCCTCCTTTTTGCATTGCATAATATCTGTCTGCTTTACGCACAAAATGGAGATGTTGTTCTACCAATAAAACAGAAATACCTCTAGTTTTAATAATATTTCTCACCGCAGTTTCTATCTCTAAAATAATAGAAGGTTGAATACCCTCAGTCGGTTCATCTAACAAAAGTAAATTTGGCTGACTCATCAATGCACGAGCGATCGCTAATTGTTGTTGTTGACCACCACTCAAATTTCCTCCCATCCTAGATAACATTGTTTTTAGAACAGGAAATAATTCAAATATTTCTTCGAGTATTTCATTTTTTCCTTTTCTATCTTCTTTTCTTGCTTCTAAACCAAGCAATAAATTTTCTTTGACTGTTAACCTAGGTATAATTTCTCTACCTTGGGGTACATAACCAATACCTAGACGAGCCCGTTGGTCTGGTCGGAGAGTGGCGATCGCTTTACCCCATAAATTAATTTTTCCTGTCTGTGGTCTGAGTAGTCCCATTACTGTTTTTAGTAATGTTGTTTTGCCCACTCCATTTCTACCGATTAAACATACCATTTCTCCAGGTTTCACGCTTAAATCAACATCGCGCAAAATATGACTTTCTCCATAAAATACATTTATATTAGATACTTGTAAGGTGGTATAATTAATTTTATTTTGTCCAGTCTTATTCTGTAGATTAAAATTCATAATTTTTTGATGTTTTTTAATTTTATATTTTAATTAAGTAAAAACTATAGTGCTAGAGTAAAAATGACTATTATCGGGACCAGAGAAGCAGCTTTTTTGTTAGGTATCTGTTGTCAGCGAGTGAGAGTGCTTCTTGCTCAAGGTAGAATCAAAGGGGCTTACAAGCATAAAGGATTCTGGCGAATTCCTCTATATAATAGGATGCCTGTTGTTATACCAGGTAAAAGAGGTCCTCAAGGTGTTTGGTGTAAGGGGCTACGACAAGCACCAACGAGGATTCATGTTAATCAAAGGAAAATTAAAGCTAATAGTAAGAGAATCAACAACGATCCTCTTATGAGTCCCGAACAGCTTGCGCCAGTGATTACCATGAAACAGAATAATCCTTTATCCTGTGGGGCACGTTTGTGGATCGAGACTTATTCTCCGGTGCAATTTGTGGATACTAAGTTTAATCCTTCAACAGCAAGGCGACCTTACAGACATACCTGATATTTAAACTTTAAGCATTTCAAGTTTTCAGTAAAACCAAGCACAATAAATGTTTGGTAAAAATTCCTGTTGCTTGTTGCCTATAAGCATAGTTTTATAAAATTATTTGTTCGGGCATAGTATTAGCGAGTAGTTTTTATACTATCAAAATAATGTAATGGATGAGAGATAAATAAAATAGTCAAACAATGGGGTTGAACAACGGAAAAAATAGCTTTTTGTTAGCATCTTATATCATACCCGGATAATTAGCGATCAAAAAACTTTCTCTTTCTTCTTCTTTCTTACCTCTTGACTCCTGACTCCTTGGTCATTTATTTATAAGTGTTCAACCGGACATGATATGATCAAAATAATTGGGTCGCGCCACCCCGCCTTTTAAAGGGAAATATTTTTGGAGCGAAGCTCAAATCCCCGTTACAAAAATAACTTCTGTACGTCGCCAATCCGGCGGCTCCCCTATCTGACTTCTGACTTCTGACTTCGTTAACGCACCTCAAACTTTTTCAACAGATCCTAAATAAACTTCGATAACTCTTGGATCATTCTGCACTTCATCCATAGTTCCTTCACAAAGTACAGAACCTTGATGTAAAACAGTTACTTTTTTGGCTATTTGACGTACAAATTCCATGTCATGTTCAATGACAATAATTGAATGACTGGCAGCCAAATTTAACAAAAGAGAACCTATATTTTCTGTTTCTTCATCAGTTAAACCAGCTACGGGTTCATCTACTAATAATAGGTCAGGAGATTGAGCAACTAACATACCTATTTCTAAGCGTTGTTTTTCACCATGAGATAAAAAAGCTGCTTTAATATTTGCTTTTCCTACTAAATTTATAGTTTCTAATAAACCAGCTACACTTCTAGTTTCTGCGGAAGGAACTTTACGAAATAAAGTAGCAATTACTCCTTTATGGCGATTAATAACTAAATCTAAATTTTCTCTAACAGTTAAATTGAGATATACTCTAGGTGTTTGAAATTTACGCCCAATTCCCATACAAGCTATTTTATGTTCGGGAATTTTCATTAAATTATCACCTCTAAATAATACTTTTCCTGTTGTTGGTTGAACTTTGCCAGTAATTACATCTAAAAAAGTAGTCTTTCCAGCTCCATTCGGACCGATAATAACTCGCAATTCACCAACATTCATAGTAAAATTTAGGTTATTTAGAGCCTTAAAGCCATCAAAAATAACAGTTAAATTTTGAATTTCTAAAATTTTTTCTACCATTTTTTTACTTCATCTAAACCTAATTATTAGTAAGTATTTCCTGCGGAATGCTGCACAAAAAGCGGTCAATTATCAGCTATCAGTTATGATTTATACCAATTTCATAAAATATTGCTACAGTGTTTTTATCTGCCGGTGGGAATTTAGAGATTAATACTATAACAACCTTTTTTGAATTTGGTATTATTAACTCATTATCACATCGAAGGAGGAATTAGTCTCCAAGGAGAATTAAAAGTTATGTTTGCTTCCGTATTCTGCACCGAAAGAAAAAGGTGATCGATTAACCTTAGTAGTTATACCAAATCTCAAAAAGTTTGCTATATATCTTTAGTAATGGGGAGATAGAGAGATGGTAATTAAACATCGCATTACTATTCAGAAATGTTATTACTTGAATATGTTCAAAAACTGTTTGCCTAGCATGACAAACTGAAATGCTGTTTGCGGAGCATTCCGTAGGAAATTCTAATAGCTGAATGCTGAGAATTATTCTTTTTCTATTTTTTCCTTTTCTAGCTGAACTTCTGGATTTTCATCTACATTAGGATAAGTCATAAGTGGCTGAGATAAACCCAGGAGCGATCGTAACTTTAGCCAAGCATATTCTTGCCACCAACCGACTATTCCATTAGGTAATATTGTTACGACTAATAAAAATAACACACCTTGAAAAAATAACCAGATTTGGGGAAATTGTTCGCTTAAAAAAGTTCGTCCGAAATTAACTAATAATGTACCAAGAATTGCACCGACTAAAGTTCCTCTACCTCCTACGGCTACCCAAATAACCATTTCAATTGAAAAAGCTACTTCCATATAACTAGGGGTAACAATGCCACTTTGAACTGTATATAATGCTCCAGAAATTCCGGCAATAGCTCCGGAAATAGCAAATACTAAAACTTTAAATTCGGTGGGATTATATCCAGAAAATCTTACTCTAGTTTCATCGTCTCTAATGGCAATTAATAGACGACCAAATCTACCACTTGTTAACCAACGACAAATTAAATAAGTGGCGATCAGGCTAATAATTGTTACTTCATAAAATATTAATTGTGCTTGGTCTGAACCTGCTAAAATACCGAAAAATTTTTCTGTGTCTGTTTTTAAACCGTTTGTACCGTTAATTAGTTTTTGTTGACCGTTGAAAAAGTTAAAAAATACCAGTAAAGCTGCTTGAGTAAGGATGGAAAAGTAGACTCCTTTAATTCGATTTTTAAATACTAAATAACCAAGAATTGCTGCCACAATAGCAGGGAAAATTATAATTGCTAAAATTGTGAGAGGAAAGGAGTGAAAAGGTTGCCAAAATAGGGGAAGTTTTTCGACACCATAAAGAGTGAAAAATTCTGGTAATTCTCCTTCTGGCAATTGTAGTTTGAGGTGCATTGCTAAGGTATAACCTCCTAATGCAAAAAATATGCCATGACCTAAGCTTAATAAGCCAGTATAACCCCAGATTAAATCTATGCCTAAAGCCACAATTGCTAGGGAGAGAAAACGCCCTAATAATTTTAGTCTAAATCCTGGTAAAGTTAATGGCATTATGATGGCAAATATTAAAGTTATTGTTGTTATTATGCCGATTTGAGTTAATAATTTATGATGTTGATTTTTGATCATATTTGGGGAATAAGGAATATGGAGAATAGTAGACAGATACAGTTAATTTAGTGCAAAATTTGTAGTAGACCGTTTCATCTTATACCAAATCTGATGAGAGTAAGGAGATATTCACAAAATTCAAAATCTTCGCCTGATAAAGATTTGAATATTTAGGTAATACCAAGCGTTATAAATGTTTGCTACAAGATGTGGCGATCGCTTTCTTTGTCTGATAACTAATGTTATTTGTTTAGGCTTTGGAGGAACAATTATTCCTACACAAGCACAACTCTTACAATGTTATATCCTATCTTGTTGGGTAACAAAATTTTATTTACCAATTAACTTGATAAGATTAGATGAGCATAGTAAGAATATATTTATGTTAATTGAGGAAGATATTGAGATTCAAATTAAACCTAATGGTGAATGGATCAAATGAATAAAAAACCTGATTTTAAAACTATGACTTCTCAAGAGTTAAAAATTATGTTTTATCTAATCAAGATGATGAAGAGGCTTTTTATGGTTACATTGATCAAGTAAATAAAAGGAAATATAGAGTAGTTTATCCACCTTTAAAATCATTAGAATATATGGATAAATATCCCGAATTTATTGAACAAATGCGTCAGTATTCCAGGAAGAATTTTTGGAAAAATACTTGATTTTTTGGTTTTGGTTTTTCTCTTGGAATCATAGAGCGATCGCCTTCTTTTCAGTTATCAATTATCAGTAGTCTAGTAAGGTGGGTTACATTTCATTAATGCACCCTACTGAATTTGATATTATTTCTTGGTTAGGATGTCAAAAGCGATCGAATTACTAAAACTTCCATTCTAATGGCTGTAAATATCCAGGTAATACCTAGAGAAAGCTGAACCATTCCTAACACCAGTCCTATAACTTTGAGAATTGATGGCTTCAACACCTTGAGAATTTGACGGGCATAAAGCATACTTAATAGGTTGAGTACCATAATCACCATTAACAATCCCAAAACCAAAACTTCATGGCCTATTACTTTCTTCAGAATGGACATGATGAGCATAACTATGGCAATTCCATAGGGGGTTAAGATTGTAGGAAAAATTAGGGGAGTAACAACTAAATCAAGGGATGGATTTTCTGGAGAAGATAGAGGGGGAGCAGCCGAGCCATACTGAGTCATTATGATTCCTAGTGAGACTAAAAACAGCACAATTCCTGCTGCCATCATTAGAGCAGAAATAGGGATTCCATATTTGTCCACTATTTCTATACCGACAAGGGAAATCAACAGCTTGACATAATCATAGATTATCTATTATATTCTATGAATGTCTATATTTTATTTGATGCTACTAGGATTCAAAACTGAGTTACACCCCACAAACCAGCAAAAAATATTACTGGCAAAGCACGCTGGTGTAGCCCGCCATGCTTATAATTGGGGATTATGGTTGACTAGGAACATCCTTAATCACAATTCCAATAATCCTGATAGTAAACTTAAATTTCCTACTGCTATTGATTTGCATAAACTTTTAGTAGCAATGGTCAAACCTAATAACTATTGGTATTATGAAGTATTGGACTTTGGACAAAAAAAGTTAGCGTAATATTTACACTAACTACTGAAATTAAGATTTAAAGACCGAATTCATACTGGAATTATCTTTGTTTTTGAAATTATTTATCATCCTGAAAATCATAGG
>NZ_JAAHGM010000120.1:0-9476 GCF_010692625.1 Okeania sp. SIO2C2 | reverse complement strand
TATTAAGAATTATAGTCAATAGTTAATGTAGTATGTATTTATACTTAAACCTTGCTCGTAATGCCTATCATGTAAAAATCTGAGCAATAAATACCTGACACTACAAGCTAGACCTGCGGAATGTCGGTTGTAAATATGCCAGCGCACATTGCTATATCAATACTTACTCAAGTTTTCTAACTTTCGCATGCTACATTTTGTAGTGCAAAATGTGGGATTTACGGTATAAGCTACCAGCTAGTTAAAATATAATATCATCATCAAGTTCAAGGTCTTCATTTTTTTCTGGCTCATCTATGCCAATATTACTATCTTCAGACTCAAAAATCTGAGAGTTAACCGATAACTGAGAAGACTCTGATGCAGCAGATAAATCAGTTTTATCTGCTGATTTAATTAACTCTATATCTACTATTTCTCCCTGAAAAAAATCAGCTATTCGGCGAGTGGCAACTGCTACAGTTTGTCTTTCTTTTTCAGGAGATTTTTCCTGTTTCGCTACATTATCCAACTGTGGTTGAAACAAAGAAATATCTGGCATAGTTCTGTTTTCTCTGTCCGATTTTATTGTATTAGATGTTTGGATTGTTTCTGGTTCATCTTCTATAACTTCATCATCAGAGTTAGAGGTTTCTTGATGTTTTTCATGGTTAGTTATGTTTCTTTCTCTTTTACTATTATTGGGATAAATATTTTCACTAACACTTTGATTTTTTCCCTTGGTATTTGTTACTTCTACTTTAACTTTTACCGCAGTCTTAAAAACCTTCTCAAACCCAGCTTCAATATTAGCAACTTTAGACATTACCATTTTCTGCCATTTATCAGAACTAACACCAATACGAGCTACTTGATTGTTAAATCCTAATAATATAACTTGAGGCTGAGGTTGAAGTAGTAACTGTTGGGTACTTAATTTAACTTCAGCAAGTACCCTTTGCCAAATTTCTTGTAAATCAACTTCTTCAGGATTAACATTAACAGCTTCCGAACGAACTAAATTTTCCTCATTTTTTGATGCAGTCGGAATTTCTTTTACCTCCGATATTTTCTGTTTTGGAGGTGAATAAATAGGTGACTTTACTTGTGGTTGACTAGAACTTTTAGAAGTACTTTGAACCGAAATATTTTGACTTGTTTGTATTTGAGGTAACTGTTCGACTATTACCCTCGAACTTGCCAATGCAGCAGGCAATAATCCCAACAAAGTGACCTCCAACCATAAACGAGGTTGAGTAGTATTTTTAATTTGTACTTCAGAAGTTTGTAAATGCTTTTGACCGGCTAAAATAGTACTAATATCCCATGTTTGAGAAACTTGACAAAGTTGTTCCCAAGTAGGTTTTGTCAAAGCCACCAAATTTGCATTTGTCGGTGCTGTTTTTGCTATTAATAAATCTCGGTAAAATCCTGCTAAATTTTGTAATATAATAATCGGTTCTCGACCCCGATCCATTATTTGACGAGTACATTCCAAAACTTCCGTAGAATTATCAGAGGCGATCGCTTCTAAAAGTAACATTAAATCTCGCTCTGGCACCGCCCCTACCAAGTCCCATACTCGTTCAACTGTAATCTCACCTGCCAATAAACTCAACTGGTCTAACAAACTTTCTGCATCTCGCAGTCCACCTTGAGCAATTTGAGCTATCATTTGGACAGCTTCAGTGGTAATTTCAATTTTTTCTTCCGTAGCAATTTTTTGCAAGTGTCCGACCATCGCTTCTAGAGGAATTCTGCGAAAGTCAAACCTTTGACAACGGGAGATAATAGTCGGTAAAACTCTCTGAGGGTCTGTAGTTGCCAGAATAAAGACCACTCGGTTTGGTGGCTCTTCTAAAGTTTTGAGTAGAGCATTAAAAGCTGACACAGATAACATATGGACTTCATCGACCACATATACCTTATAACGACATTGAACGGGTGCAAACTGGGATCTTTCAATCAATTCCCGAATGTTGTCCACACCAGTATTGCTAGCTGCATCAATTTCTATTACGTCCAGAGTTGACCCTTTTGTAATACCTATACAAACATCACAAGTACCACAAGGACTGGGGGTAGGATGGTCATGGGAGAGACAGTTGAGAGATTTGGCAAAAATTCTGGCGCTGGAAGTTTTCCCTGTACCTCTCGGTCCTGTGAATAGATATGCTGGAGCTATTCGTTCGGTATGGATAGCATTTGTGAGGGTTTGGGCGATCGCTTCCTGACCCACTAAGTCAGCAAAAGTCTGAGGACGATATTTGTGATGGAGGGGTTTGTAGGCCACAATTCAGAAATAAGAATGATTTCGTATATTCTAGTTTGATTAAAGTAATCAGCAATACTAATTTCTTGTTTTTTTTCAGTATTTCTGCTGAAAAATTTGATGATATTTTAGTTATATTGTCTATGAAAATTTATTCCTTTACAAAGGTTTTAACAATTTATGTATTTTCCCTAATTTATATAAAGTATAATATTTACTATTACTATTATAGAGTAGTAGTTCAAAGATTTTAAATATCTTACTTAATTTTTGTGCATAAATTAAATGTATGTCTAATTTCTAACATGATTCCTAACTGATGAGTTAACTTTTAGAAAAATTTTTTGAATAGCCTTGATTTTTTGAGTAATCTTGAAAAAGTTCTAACTTAATTTAGAATTGCCTATCAATTTCTATGAGGCTGGAAAATTGGCTAGCTGGTTTAGGATTTATTTTTGATTACTTAGACAATCAATATTTACTTGACAATAAGCATTCAGCAGTCAGCTATTAGCTATCAGCTATTGCTTTGAGTTTACGATCAAAGCTTTATTAATTGTCTTACTACAAAAGTTATATCCCTTGCCCTTAAAGTCTATATTAATTTCAACACTGTCCTTAAGGAGAGATCCTTGTTGCTGAGAGCATACAGCTAATAGCTATTTGCACAGCATTCCGCAGGAAATGCTTACACTTTACAGAAAATCAAACAAAAAAACTCTAGATTTTATATGAGACTTTGTGGATAAAATCAGTCAAAAGCTAGTGGATAACCATGAGATATTATCAGAATTTAAGGCAGCCTAAAAACAGATAAAAATAAGACAAATTTATAGTTTATGTTCTGTAATTTATTTAAAATTCAAATTATCAAGATGCTTACTATACCTGTAATTGTAGTAATTTTTAACCTGTTTATAGTTTTTTAGCCAATCAATAACCTCAACTATTTTCTACCAACTATAACCATCAGGTATTTATCCTGAAAATATTAACTCCCTGATTTTAACTTGAAATTTCTGTAAATTAATTGTCAAATTTTATTTAAAACCTATGTTAACACCAATTACTATTGTGGAACCAAGGTTAACCCAAGCTTCATCAGCACCACAACTAACTTTGCAAAAATCAGAATATATTTGGATGGCTGCATCTGGACTACTATTACTATTAGTGATTATTATGGGTATATTCCACCAAGTAAAAATGAAGCAATTTAATAAAAAACTAAATATGGAAGGATTTAGAAATAAAGACCTGCGTAAAAAATATAAATTGGCTGTAGCAACTATCTCAAAAATGGAAAAAAATCCTGACCTAATCCATTCGCGAGAGTTTAACTTAGACTACTTAAGAATGCGGATGGTAGAGGAAGTTTTTCACTTTGCTATTGTCAATCAAATTAAGGTAAAAGTTAAACAACAAATTAGTATTGTATTGCGTCCTACTCCATTAGCAGCAGGAGAAAAAGGAAACCCAAGTGGGCGACAAATTGATTCTATGTTTGATGTAGAATATGATACTGGGGAACCAGGCAAAGATCTGAAAAAAAGAGTGTTATTTCGGGTGTCAATCAAACTGACAAAATTACCAACTCAGGCAACTTCTCAAACTATTAATCAAATTATTGATTGTTTAGAAACCTACCTTAGTCCTAGTGACGATCATGATAATTGGACTCCTACTATTCAAGGTCGAATTGTACATATTGATTGGGATCAAAAAGCAAAACCAACACCGATGTTGGTACTAGAGCAATCTAATGATGGAGTTCTATTTCGTACTAACCGACCAGCAGCAAGGAATGTTAGTCCACCTCCGCCTCCACCTCCACCTCCACCTCGATTCAGATCAACTGTAAGTAAAAGAAATACTACTAAAGGAGCAAGAATGCAGGTATCTACAAAAGGCAAAATAAAAGGTGCAATTAAAAATAATGTAAAAAATACTAAAGGAGCAAGAATGCAGGTATCTGCAAAAAGGAAAACAAAAGGTGCAATTAAAGGTAGTGTATCAAGAAAGTGTGGAAATGATTCATAATGCCCATGTACGCGCATATAGAAACCTCACAAGTCAGTAGTGACGAATTTTGGTCATTTGTCCAAAAAAAAGCGAGTGCTAATTGGTGGTGTCTACCCAGAATGTAAGACGGACTCAAGACACAAAAACACTGTCAGATGAATGAATTGACACTCATGTGATGGGGTTGCACATTATGGAATGATATTACCAAAAATTAGTTTAGACTTTAACTAAAAAAAACCATTAATTAGTCATTATAGCAATTATCAAATCCAAAATCCTGTTCATCAAAAATATAAAATCATTCGTCACTGTGCAACGCCCATGTGATTGTTGGATTGGGATGACTCAAGCATCCAGAACGTGGATTAATTTTGGCCACTCATGTGGGCAAACACACTGACCAGTTCCGATACAGAATTAATCACCAACACAGAAGGGAAAACTAACTGACTGGCAGTGGCATACTGATGATTAGGGTGGGTATGAGCGAGTTTTGCCTCCAAAAGTAAAGCACATCAAGTGTAAAGACCAGACACAGCAGATAGGTAGGTGGCATCGCACCCCAGAATAAATTTGGTAAGGTCTGGGCACAAACAGAGATAATGGTTAGGTTAGCGTTCGCGGAGCGTGGCGGAGCGCCGTATCGCCTACTTCAATTGGATTTGGGTTCATAGTCGCGAAGAAAATACTGCTGCACAAACAGCTGAGGAACGCGTTCGCGGAGCATTGCAGAGCGCAGTATCACTCCTTAGAGTTGGAACGACCTAACTAATTACTTATCCCACACTTTGCGCTCTGCACTACCCAATTAAAAATAATGCTAAAAATACTCAAATTCGGAAATAATTAAAGTCAGGAAGAAGGAACAAGGAAGAAGAAAAGCAGACTTCAGGAACCATGTAGTGTAGCGAAATGTTAATGAGTGGAAATTGATTAGTTTGATTTTATTGTGTTTAAATATGCCTAGCTTAACAGGTAAAAATCTTCAATTTTAACTATCAGGTTAGCAACATTTAATATCATGTCCGGTAGCATCGGTATTGTATAGCAAGGGTAGGGAATAGGGAACAGGGAACAGGGAACAGTCAGGAATACTTAAGAGCAAGAAAAAAACTTAAATTTCCTGTAGATATTCACCTTTGGGTTTACACAAACGCGCCCCAGCGGACATGATATAACGAAGTCAGAAGTCACAACTCAGAAATCAGAAGTTATTTTTGTAACGGGGGATTTGAGCTTCGCTCCAAAAATATTTCGTCTTAAAAGGCGGGGTTGCGCGACCCAATTATTTTGATAAAATGCGATAATTGTGAGTAAAAAGAAAATTATATTTCTTTTTTTTACTAGCTAAATTTTGCAGAATTTAAACTATCATAATTTCAACTATATTTATACCAGATTTACTATCTAAAGCAACCGTGGGTTCATCTACTGCAATACTAACTTAGGTTTAATTATTAAAGCATGAGCGATCGCTACCCTTTACTTTTGCTCGCCATATAAACTCTTAGGGTAGTAATGTACTCATTCTCCTAATCCTATTAATTCTAAAAATTTCTATGATTTGATGGACAGTTTCTGCCTAAAAAATTGGGGTGAAATTCTCAATACATTTGCACATTTTGCGTCGCATTTATAGCAGGGAATAGAGAACAGGGGTGTCACCCCGCGTCGGCAACAGACGCAAATGGTCAGAACCCGGTAAGGTTTCCTCGTCTGGAAATACTTTCAGCCGAAAAAGTGTTTCATTCTTATTTGAAATTACTATACAATTTAGATTACCTACTGACTCTCGAATTTGTTGAGTTGTAGAGATGTTTAATCGAAGGTCTCTACAATCTTTAATATATATTAAATACCATGTCCGGATGATTAAATATAGTAAAAATGTTATCCTCTAAATCTGGAAGAAATATCCCAAACTTCTGCTCCGTTTCCAGTGTTCCCTCTTGAATTTACACCTACCAACAAGAACTTTATTCTCACTAATTAAGCGGACATGATATAACAAATCAAAAAAAATTATTCGCAATTTCTTTTGTAATCATTAATCAGGACTATCAAATAATACAGTTGTCAAATAATAATCTGTCCATTCAGGCCCAAAAGCTTTTTCCAAGACTCGGCGAGTTTTGTCGTTTTGTCTCTGCTGACTAGAGTAATGGCGTTGAGCTTTAAGAATCTCAAGTTGTTGTTCTGAGGTAACAGGTTTTTGGGCGATCGCTTGTTGGCAATGTATTTCTAGGTAAGATTCCACTATAGATAGAAATTTTTGTTCTTCGTCTAAATCACTAGGTCGTATGAATAGACAAAATTCTGAAAATATTTCGCCCCATTTAGGAAGTTGGCGAGGATAAGAAAATTCTTTTATTGGTAAGTTTTTAAGTTGGTAATTATAGACTTGTGGCAGTTTCCTTTCTTGATTGAGGGGTGATAGATCGACTACTGCTGCACTTATTTGACCTCTTGCTCCCACTAAATCTGTGCCAAATATAGGTAGGGCATAACTTGTTCTAGGAAACATTACGCAGTGTAATATATCTAAGCTTTGACCTACTTTGGCCAGTTCCAGATGTAGCTTGCGGAACTGGGAGGTTTGATAACATTTGTTTTCTATTGTTAGTTTTTCTCCTTCGAGACGGCCTTCTACATACCCTAGTTCTGCGGGTAGGTAATATGGCCGTAAGTCCAGGTAACGTTGCCAAATTGCTTCTATGGTATCTGCTAGTTGGCATATTAAGGGGTGCTGTTGTTCTCGTAGTGATGGAATTGATGTTTTTAACATTCTAGTTATAGGCCAGTTAGGTGTAATTTTACTATATTAGCTTTTTTAGATTTTAGATACTTACTTAATTAGTAGTTTAGTAGTTTGTATATTCATTAGAATCCCACAATTCTACCTCATTGTCTCAATAAAAATCAGAAATTGAAAGGAGAAATTATTGTAAATAGAAAGTGAGGTGAAAGTTGATAGTGAACTTGGGAAGTATTTTCTTGTTTTGCGAATACTGCGACTGCTATTTAGCATATAACGGTGTTCAAAGTTATTAATTTTTCAATTCTTAATATGATTGATTGTCACTTTCCTAAATACTAAATTATCTCCTAATCAGAGTTTTACTTAGATTTTAATTATATAGTAAATATGACTAAAATTTAACCTATATTTACAATCTCAAAGGTATTGAAAAGCTATTAAGTGAAGTTTCGTTAAATTAACTTGCATAGTTAATTAATAGTGCTAAATTAGAAATATGAAGAAGCAAAAAGGCTTCTTTAGCAGATGTCAAAAGTTGAAATAATAACTTAGGAGGTAACAAAAAACTGTTTAACCTGCTCATCATCTGTTCGTTTAGACTCCAACAGCAACCAACGGTGGTTGATATTTCCTCAAATATTTGTAGGGGAGCAATGAATTAAAACTTTTGAAAATTCTAACTCTATTTAATATTGAATAATGTAGAGGAAATTACTCAGCCAAGGAGGTAAAAAAAAGCTGTTAAATTTTAAGTTAATCTCAATACAAAGTCGGAATAACACCCATCTAGAAAGCGAATACTTCCTAAAAATTTGGGATTAGTACAGTGAATTTAAAGCTGTGCATCCAAGACCTAAAGAGGAAAAAAGGAAGTAATAAAGTGAGTATTAGGTGGGTGTTATTGTCTGAAAAAATTGACTTAAAAAAATAAAGTAAAGTTTTATTAAATTGTCTTGTAATTATTAGTAACAGTGTTAGATTAGTAATTGAAGCAGCAAAGCTTCAAACATTCACAACCTCATCTTCTTCGATCAAAGAGTTATAACTTAATACTGAGTGTTAAGGTTTTGACCGAGAAACAGGTTGTTGTCAACCTTAATTGTTAGTTAAGTAGTTGACATTAAAAATAAGGAGGAAAAAAATACTGTTAACTCTAGTTATCTGTGTGATTCAACAACAGCAACTTCTTTGGCAGAGGCTGATTGTTCCTCAAGTTGTAACAGTAAGGAAGTAAAGATTGCTCAAGTTGAGATTTGAGTTAAACTTCATTTCAAATTCATTAAAACAGAGGAAATAATTTCAGGAACTCAGGAGGTTACAACGCTGTTAAATCTACGAAAATCTGTCTCCTTAAATAATCAAAAACAACGCCAAAATAGAAAACTAATACTTCCTTAAATGGTAAAAGGGGAGCAATGTAACTAAGATTTATTTCATGACTTAGTGCAACTCCAGAAATAATCCAGAAATAGAAGGAAGTCACTGAGTGAGTAAGACTGAGGCGTTGTTTTTGTTTTGGGGATTGAAACTGTTCAATAAAATCTGCACATAAATTGACTCAAAGGAAAAGTTTTTCTCTCTTGGTCGATTGGATATGGCGTTAGCGGAGCGGCTCTGTTAAGAGCAGGAGACCCGTTCTTACAGACCCGCTCCGCTGTTAGCGTTTGCGGTAGCATTCCGGAACGGAAAGCTTTGCGGTAGCAAACGCCATCCCACCCTACGGGAAGCTACGCTAACGACCGCTTGTTTCTCCTTGAAAGGAGAGGCTTTAAACCTTAATTATTCGGTAATATCTACGCTAGTTTATTAACACATTTACGCGGAAGTGGATGTAAAACTTTTATTGCAGATATGAAAGTTAAAATTGCCCTTGCTGAAAACGGTTCTGACATTTTTTATTATCCGGATGTCATGGTAACTTTTGACCCACAAGATACAGAAAAATATTACAAAAGTTATCCTTGTTTAATTGTGGAGGTACTTTCCCCTTCTACTCAAGATTTAGACAGACGAGAAAAACGTTTAAATTACCAAAGTTTAGGAAGTTTGCAAGAGTATGTATTGGTCGAACAAACAGAAATTAAGGTAGCAATTTATCGTCGATTAGAAGTTGGTTGTTGGTCTGGGGAAATTTTAGGTAAAGAAGATTATTTAAAGTTAAATTCAGTGGGGTTAACTTTAACAATGACTGATATTTATGATGAGGTTTTGATTGGATAAATATAATAAATTGCATAACTGTTTGGTTCTACGGATATATCATTGAGTAAAACCAATTTTAAGAGTTAATTTTATGAAAGCAATAGTTAGAAATGCTCTAGTGTGGGGAGCAACAATTATTAGTATCTGTGGGTTAACTGTGGGGATGGTGAAACCAGTAGTAGGGGAAATTAAACCTGTTGTGGTAGCGCAACAATCTGGGGAAGTCGAGGAGTTGAAGCG
>NZ_JAAHGM010000012.1:0-61707 GCF_010692625.1 Okeania sp. SIO2C2 | reverse complement strand
GAATTAAGTAAATATTGGTATGGGATCAATATAGTTAAAATTCATATTGTTAGCTAAAATTAACAATAATATAATTTTATAATAATTGAAAGTATTTTGGCCAAATTTATTGACAATTAGCAACATCTACATATTTGAGAACAAATTATATCTAATGTCTTTGCATAAGTTATGATAATTTTCTTGTTTAGGCGATCGCTTCACAAAAAATGTAGCGACCGCTCTATTGGCCATGCGCTATATATAGTGTCTTTGCGTAAGTCCTGTAATAGTTGACTTAGCTTCGCGCCAAATTACTGACAAACGAGGAAATTCTAAAAATGCTCTTCCTTCGATTACTAGGAGATTCTGATTCGATTTAGCTGTAGGGGAAGAAATTATGTAGGTATATATCAAGGTAGTTGCGGTTAGATACAGCAGGTAAGGAATTATCAAGTAAGGTAACTTAGCAGCACTAAACACCCCTAAAGTTGCGCCCAACTGATAAGAACAAGCCGAACCAAAAGCGATCGCCGAAATACAAGTTCCTCTAGAACAACTCGAACAAGCACGGGTACTAATCACCGCAGGAACATTACACCCCATACCCATAATTACTCGCACTAAATCCCGTCCCGATAACCCAAACGGACGGAGTAGAGGATTGAGAGCAATGGTAATTCGTTCTATTAACCCACTAGCTTTATATGCGCCCAAGAATAGGGCATAGAGAATAACTGTGGGCATCGCCCAAATAAACAGCAACGGACTCATAGTTATCAGTCCATACTGACCTATGAGTATTTCTCTTAACCAGATTGGGAGTTGGGATAAAGGTTTAATAATGGGATTGATCGCACTTTGTACTATAGGATCTGCTAAAGTCGCAAAGGAGTTAGCGCCCTAGACAGCAATAATAATCGCAGGAATAAGTAATAAAGCGATCGCCAATAACCAGCCTAGTCGAGGATGTTCTAACAGCGTTGGTTGGGGTTGAATATGCCAGCCAGCCCTTGTAGGAATCCATTGCGCGGGAAAAGGATGAGGTTCTTGCAGAGAAGCCAAAATATAGTCTTTTTGTTCTATTGTGAGGTGGCGAGCATCTACAGTGACAATGCTCAGGTTAGAAGTTTCCGTCCATTCCCGAATCACTTGTTGAGTATGAACCGTCGATAATACCTTATCCCAGAAAGTAATCGCCACAACGCCCCGTTTATCTGCTACTAAAGGCAGTAGATCGGCTAAATCTCGATCTACATCGGTTGCCTTGACTATCAATAGCACGGTGTCATTTTCTTGTAGCTGTCTTAAAGCTTTCTTAGTAGTTACGCTGTCGGAACGATAGAGAATTCCAGGAGTATCAATAAAGGTATAGGCTTCAGATTGATAAGTGTCACAAGTCACTGTAGAACCGCGAAAATTGGCACTATGGGCAGCCTGTCCTGTAAGAGAAGCGATTAGTTGGGACTTGCCCGTACTCTCTTTCCCAATAACCACAATACAATCGCGCTCTAATTTTGACGGCGTAAAAATATTCATTCTTGAATCAACACTATATGGTAATGATAATCATTGTAAAATACAAATAACAAAGTTATTTATTCTCTCATGCAAAATCAAGAACAAGCTGTAGTCTTCGACGAAGAACGCGCCGCTACTTATGACGAAAGATTTGCTAAACTCGCCCCATTGAGGGACACACTTCATTTATTGACCCGCCTGGTTCTTGCCGATCTTCCGGTCAATGGGCGGATTCTTTGTATCGGTGTTGGTTTCGCCCTCAAGGATATTTAGTTAGTGCGGATTTAGCGTTTGATATGTCCACTTCGTCATATTTCCATTGACTTCTCTTTCCTTAACTTGACACCAATGGTTGAAAACGCTAAAATTGCCAGAAGTTGATTGTGGAATTAGGAAGAATGTCTCCAGAAGATTTGTTGTCATCTAATTTTTGGGTTGCCAAGATGAAAACCTACTTCAAGGTCATGGACACTAACCAAAATGGTTTTTTGTCGCGCTCTGAATATGAAGAGATTGCGGAGCGGTTGGTACAAAATCAAAACGATCAGTCGAAAGACGAAGAAATTCGTGCAGTGTTTCGCTCCCTGTTTAATAACTTTGTTGCTGGAGGCAGTGAGGTCGATGCTGAAACCGAGATCGGTTACGAAAAGTTCCTAGCCAATGCTGCAAAGGCGGTCTCGTTGATGCAATCGTCGCGTGAAGCGGGTAGACGAAAGAACGAAGTGTTCTTTGATTTCGTCGATACAGATGGCTCTGGAAAGATATCCCGTGAAGAATACCGAAAGTATCTAGCAATATACTCTGGGGGAGAGGATACCGACCGTGCCGATCAAGCTTTCGACAGCATTGATGTTGATGACAATGGTTTCATCTCCCGCGTCGAGTTCATTGAAGGTCATATGAACTACTGGTATGAACCCACTAGCGATCCGAGCTATTCTCCGCTTCCCTATGGGCCATTGGTAGATTCATAATATTAACCCGAGTTTGAGAATCGGCTGCGTGGTAGGTATGGACTTGAGCCGCGATCGCTCACCCTAAGCGATCGCCGTCATCCTTTCTTGTCACAAAGTTTTAACGCTTGCCGTTAGTATAATAGTTCCGCGTCCCTTTCGCATCTGGTAGTTCACCATGTAAATATCGAAAAACTCTGTGTTACTCTAAATCTCTAAAAATGTTGAAGTATTCGATTCGTTTACTTGTACATTAGAGTTGTCGCTAAATAGATAGAAAAAATCGCTCAAATTAAGACACAGTAGTAATTCCATACGTTTTGCACTGGAAATTGCTAAAATCCTTACATGATAAGGGTTTAGCAGTTTTTTATAGTTATAAAGCGACAAGTCTATTACTTGAGATTTAAAACTTTACCAGTTCCCACTTAAACATTACGCATTCTCCAACGCCATAAATCTTATAGTTCAACAAACACAATTGTCATTACAGCAAGAAAGGTCATCTAAGAACAAACCTTGTCGGCGATATTCTTCCAATGGAGTAGGATCGATTCCCAGACGTTGAGCAAGCGCATTTGCTACCACAGCAAATCGCTGCCGAAATTTATAAATGAAACAAAAAATTAGATTGCCGTGACGCACTGAAGGACCGACGACAAATAATCCTGGAGTTAGGGTAGACTCATCTTCTTGAGTCAGAGCTGCATAACCATTTGACCAGTCAAATAGAGGTGCGATTTGTTTTAAACTGCTATCAAACCCCGTACAGAGAATTGGCGGTGTAGAACTAAACCACTGTTCGTACTCGCTCTCCACCACATATCCTTTTTTTACTGCTTTGACTGCTTCAACGTGCTGTTCTCCAATTAGTTCTACCCGACCCATAGAATAAGCTATTTCTAAACGTTTTAGACTATAAGGAGACAGAGAAACACTAGGATCTGAGTCTAAGTTTGACCAGCTACTCTGGCGATCAATTAACTTTACTTTTTTCCCTAATGCTGCCAAATTTGATGCTGCATCTACACCGCTTTCATAGCCTCCGACAACTACAAATTCGTCCCCCTCAAGCTCTGTCCAAGAATTTATTTGGGAATTATGAATACACAATTGGGCCCCTGGAAAAGGATTAAGATTGGGATATTGATACTCTCCTGCTGCCCAAATCACAAACTGCGATCGCAACTCGCCTTTAGAAGTTTCCAAGACAAAGCCTTTGCCTTGAGGTAAAGCTGCAAGAGTTTTCACATTTGTCTCAGTTTTTATAGGTAGTTGAAAATGGTCTGCTACAATCTCCAAATATAGGGCATATTCTTTCCCCGAAATATGTTCCTTTCTAAAACTGAGGGCAGGAGAAGTATTTAAAACTATTGCGTTGAGATCCAGTAATCCAAAACCATGACTGGGAAACGACGGCGTAATGAATCCCATTTCTTCTGGCCAACGACTAAAAGAAGCCCCGACTTGATGTCGTTCTAAAATGACAAAGTTTTCAATTCCTAAATCTTTTAAGACTACGCTACAGCCAATTCCAGCAGCCCCAGCTCCCACAATTACAACTTCAAAGCGATCGTTAGTTTTGTTCATAAGCAGACAACCTCCAATAGATACTTTATGATAATGATAATTATTCTATAAAAAAAAGCTAGCTTTCTAACAAAAAATATTGGTGAGGCAGTGGTAAACCATGATTGACCAAAAAATAAGGTCTCAAGCATCCACTTTTAAGGGGATGAAAAAGCGGTCGTTTCAGCTCAGAGCCGACATGAATGCTCCGCATTCCGTTAGGATGGAATGCTGAGGAAACCTCGCCATATCCAATCGACCAAGAGAAATATTTGGTTCAATAGACATCTCCAGAAAATAAACTTGCCCTTTATTTACCATAAAATAGAGTTGTAAAATTTCCTGATAAAATCATTTTCTGTACATTTTTACTGAAAATATCTTCCCTTTTCCCTGTTCCCTATTCCCTGTTCCCTTCTATAAACTATGGAATCAGAAAATCTAAATGCTCTCCAGACTTAGAGCGCAAATCTTCAAGAGTACCTTCCAACTTCAATTTACCGTTTTCCAAAAACACAATCCAATCCGCCCGACTAATCACTTTCGGGCGATGACTAATCAAAATCGTAGTTTTACCCCGCCGATGAGACAACAATCTGTCTAATACCTGCGCTTCACTCACCGGATCTAAATTAGCAGTAGATTCATCCAAAATCAAAATCGGTGGGTCGCTAACAATTCCTCTAGCAATAGCCAATCTTTGCTGCTGACCGCCAGAAAGATTAGCACCAAACTCTCCCAATATGGTTTGATACTTATTAGGCAACCTGGTAATAAACTCGTCTGCTTTAGCAACCTGACAAGCTTTAACAATCTCCTCAAATGTTGCCTCCGGATAAGCAAGACGGAAATTAGCTATAATCGTGCGACTCCAAAAATGAGCATTTTGGGGAACTAATACTACTTGTTGTCGCCAACAACTGAGATCAATATCATCTATATTATAAATACCTATACGAATATTACCCCCATCCACCCGATACAATCCGGCAATTAGTTTTGCGAGAGTGCTTTTACCACAACCAGATTCACCTATCAAGGCAATAACTTTTCCACCAGGAAGCGTCAGAGAAAAATTTTTGAGTAACTCAACTCTACCTGGGTGGTGAAAATTGAGATTCGTACAAACAATATCTGCATTATCAACAATTTTAGCAACCGGTAATTGATGCTCATTCTGACTTTCTGGTGTAGATTCGATAACTTCCACAAGTCGCCTTGTTGCTAGTTGAGCGCGAGTGAAAGGACTGATAAAGCTCAATAAAGTAATAATTAAACTCAAGAAATTTGCGCTCATGCCGTTGAATGCTAGCAGTTGCCCAATAGTTAATTCTTGATCGATGACGAGAGTGCTGCCAAACCACAGTAAGAGTATTCCCCCATTCCGAGAAAAGAAATATGTGAATGTATTGCTAAAAATCGTTGTCTGAGTAGCGCGGTAGCTAACACGAGCTTGTTGGCCATAGCGACCTTGGAATTCCTCCCAGAAGTAGGGGGAAGAATTAGTGCTTTTCAGGACCAAAGCTCCTTTGAATGTTTCTACTAAGACCCCTTGATTTTCTGCTGCTAAGACTAAGAAATTCCGAATTTTTTGACGGATGGTGGGTAATAATGCTAGGACTGTTATCGTCATTATGGCAGCGATCGCCACGGGAACTACAGTCAGTTTCCAACTATAGAATACCATGAATCCTAGGGAAATAACTCCCACAAAAAATTGGCTTGGTAAAATAATCCCAACTAGAGAAATGAGTTGGTTGATTTCTTGGATATCCCTCAATCGACTGGCAATTTCCCCACTACGACGCACTTCGTAATATGATAGGGGCAGTTGGAGCATGACTCGGCAAAATTCTAGGATGATATCTAACTCCAAGCGTTGGGCAAAGTGAGCAATGAGCATTGATTGAATAAATCTAAGACTAACGGCAATGGTATTCATTACCAAGACAGCGATCGCTACTCCCGTCAACATATTCCTATCCCCACGAATCAGTACGTCATCTGTCAGGATTTGTATTAAAAATGGAGAAGCTAAAGAAAGCAGACCGATAAACAGGTTTAACAGTAAAGCTTCAGCAATAGTAGCGCGATAGCTCCAGATACGCCCTAGTAAATGCCACAAACCTGTAACTTTATCCCTATCCTCTGGGTTTTGATAAAAATCTGGGCGCGGTTCCACTAACAGCATTGCCCAATTAGTCCAGCTTGAAATCAGCTCATCTCTTGTTAAAAATCGAATCCCCACAGATGGGTCTGCAACAACGAATTTTTTGCCTCGTCTTCCATACAAAACAACCCAGTGATTGCCCTTCCAGTAAATAATTCCTGGTAGAGGAATGCTATTTTTATCAACTAATTCCAGGGTAACTTGCACTCCCCTGGCGTTAAAACCAAGCACTTTGGGCGACCAGTACCTTCGCAGAGGATATGAATAATGGGGGGGGGTGATTATTGGCAGTTACAGCGACCAAGAAGGTAATATTATTGGGTTCCGTGCAGTAGAAACTGGAGCCGAAATTGAAATTTTAGATGGGGATACAAAGATTATCGATGTCACTTTTGACAGTACGAGAGTGGGGACTCCCACAAGCAAGACTTTGACTATAGCTAATACTGGCGATCGCCCTCTGATTCTGACGGACTTAAATTTGCCCGATGGTTTTAGCCTAATTGAGCCACTGCCAAATAACTTCAATCTCGCACCAGAAAACACGGTGGAATTAGCAGTGCAACTAGATGCAGAAACAGGTGGTGGTTTTAATGGCACTTTAGAATTGATTGCCTGTGACAGCGAAGAAAACCTGTTTGGCTTTACATCTACTATTTATGGAGCGGTTAATGGCAGTGGGGAAGATGACACCTTGGTGGGGAGTGCAGTTGTAGATACTCTAGTTGGAGGTGGTGGCAATGACCGGATTTTTGGTAAGGGAGGAGACGATAATCTTCAAGGCCACCCTGGTAACGACCATTTATTTGGTGGTAGTGGGGACGACATTCTGATTGGTGGTATTGGTCGCGATCGCTTAAATGGTGGCGAGGGGAACGACACCCTCACAGGTGGAGCAAGCATAGACCGCTTCATCTTTGCTACAAATCAGGAATTTGCCCTAGAGGATATTGGTGTGGATACCATAACTGATTTCGATCTAGTGCGAGATTTAATTCTTTTTGATAGGGAGACTTTTACTGCCATTGAAAGTGAGGCCAGTATTGATGAGGTGTTTGCAACCGTGACAACCAATGCTGTTGCAATAATTTCTGAGGCAGCGATCGTCTATAACTCTAACAACGGTAATTTGTTCTATAACGCCAATGGTAGTGATTCTGGTTTTGGCAGGGGCGGTCAATTTGCGATTCTCTCAAACCAGCCTGAACTGAGTGGGGAGAATTTCTTTATTAGAGCATTGACTTAATCAGAGAATAACAATATAATACCTATTTAAGCATACCATTATACTGCCAATACCCATAGATGAAATCCATCAGAACTAAGCTCAAACTGAATAACAAGCAGAAAACCATGATGGCTCAACACGCAGGTTATTCCAGGTGGTGTTACAACTGGGGTTTAAGTTTGTGGAAGGCAGCATATAAAGATGGCTATAAACCTAATGCCCGTAAATTGAGAGAAGTTTTTACCAACCACACAAAACCTCTTTCTCCTTGGATGAAAAACTTGTCCTCTAGGGTTGATCAATACGCTTTTCCTACGGAATGCTGCGCAAACATTAACTTAGGTGAAGCATTTAAAAGATTCTTTTCCTGCGGAATGCTTCCCTACGGGATGCTACGCAAACGCAAACAAGGGTTAGGTAAACACCCAAAGTTTAAGAAGAAAGGTAGGTCTGATTCCTTTCCTTCGGAATGCTACGCAAACACAATTGATAGTTGTGGAAAACCAATAGAATTAAACGGATGGAGTCACAAATTACCTTTTATTGGTATTGTCAGAACTTATGAACCGATTGAAGCAACAACTAAAAAAATAACTATTAGTAGACAAGCTGGTGATTGGTATCTTAGCTGTAGCTATGAATTTCATGCCATCACCACACCCAAAACAACTGATGTAATTGGTGTAGATTTAGGTGTAAAAACCTTAGCTACTTTAAGTGATGGAAAAGTGTTTGAAGGTGTGAAATCCTATCATAAATTTGAAGCTAAGTTATCTCGGTTGCAATACCTAAATCGTCATAAAGAGGTGGGTTCTGCTAACTGGAAGAAGGCACAACTGAAGATAGCTAAGTTGCATGGAAGGATAGCTAATATCCGTCATGACGCACTTCATAAATTGACAACATACGCAAGCCAAAAACCACGGCACGGTCTCAATTGAAGATTTGAACGTCAGCGGAATGCTAGCCAACCATAACCCACCCCCATCCCCTCCCAGGAGGGGAGCTAGAGGGGTGGGTGCCGACCAAGCTTTTTATGAATTCAGGGGACAGCTTGAATATAAATGTCAGTGGTACGGTTCTGAGTTAGTAGTAGTTGACAGGTTTTTTCCATCATCAAAAACTTGCTCAAACTGTGGTCACGTCCAAGATATGCCCTTAAATCTAAGGACTTATAATTGCTCTGATTGTGGGTTGTCAATAGATAGAGATTTAAACGCCAGTATAAATTTAAGAAATGCGGTCGGCTCGACCGTGAATGCCTGTGCATGAATGCCTGTGGATGAGTAACCGCCAACGGCCTCAGTAGAAGGCGGTCAGACCCCGCGTCGGCGTAAGACGCAAGGGAATGCTGACCAAGAGACAGGAAGTAAACATCGGGTTGTTACTTTATGTAACGCTTTGTATCAGTTTTATAGAGCAGCAGCAGCTGATATTGTTTCCAAACAAGAGACGGTTTTGCAGTTTGTGCTCCGGAAAGTAAGGCTGATAAAAGTTTTGTGAAGAAAATTATGTAGCAATATTTTGCTAGGAGTCAGGAGTCAGGAGTTAAAATTTTCAAGGTTTTCACAACCAATTCAGGATTTCTCAGGACTTACGCAGAGCCACCATATCTAGTAGGGGCGATTCCCTAACGGAATGCTCGGCAAACGCGAATCGCCCCTACAAATGGTGTATGATTTGGTATTTTGCGTAAGTCTTGTTTCTATAACTTAGTCAGGACTTACGCACAGACTACATATATAGGGTTTAAAACTAGATCGTTATAGTTTTTTTAACTCTAAACATAGTACAGTTGCGTAAGTCCCGTTCAATTTAGATGCGTACTAAGTATCTGTCACCCCATAATAGAGTGCTGCGTAGTAAGTAATCTCATCTTCGTAGGGGAGTAACTCCGGTAGGTAGGTTTCTAGGGTTTCATGCACCGCATCGGAGAAAGTAGTAAAATCATCCGTCTCATTGCGGACAAATGGATCTAATATCTGAATCAGTTCCCAGTTGCTATTGATATTCTCCTCTTTCATGGTACTTTCCAGGGATGGAGGAGCGTCTTCTGAGAAGCTTGGTAACAGACGACTGACAAAGGTAACCCGGTGGAACACTCGCCAGCAGGGAGGAGCATCATTGTCCTGTAGGGCCTGGCGCATAGCAACGGCATTGGGGTGGCTGCTTTGGTTGAGCCAAATGGGGTCGATCGCCTTGTTGAACAAATCCTCGAAGTTTTCTTTGGCTGGTTCTAGGTAGAAGCTCATAAAGCGGTAAGCATCTACTTTACCTTCTACTAAAACTGGATCGCCGTTTTCGTCGTAAACCCGATTGAGATTTTCGTCGTATTTCTGCAAGTCTCCTGGTGGAGATGCAGTAACTTCGACGCTGAAGGAATTCTCTGACTCCTGATTCTTGGTCTTGGTAAAGTTCATGCTTCCCCCCATCATGGCGTTGAAAGCGGTTTTGTAAGTAAAAAAACCATTTATCTTCAATCCCGTGTTGACTCCAGTACTGCTACTACGGGAGCTGGAGAAAGAACCACTTACACTTTCCTGCTTCATCTGTGTCATTTCTGTGGACTCGGCATAGAAGCCGCCATCCGCAGTCCAAACATAGGTATTGACGATATTGCGTTTAGCAAACTTTTCTGGGAGATCCATGCTGCTAGCAAAGGATTCACTTAAATCACTAGAGTCAACCGTCCCTAAAGGCGTTGTCATGCCGACTATGCCTCCGATTGGACCCAGCATACCTAGTAAAGTTTTACCAAACTCAGTTCCCATCTTCGAGGCATTCTGAACCGCTTCGTTATTCATGGGATTGACATCAAAGTTTTGGTAATAACTCTTGATTTCTTGCTCTTCCCGCTGAATGCGGTCTTGCAAGTTGTAGGCTTCCTGGGGTTTAAAGTAGCTGTATTCGCCGTAGCCTTGGGCAGAGGCATAGTCCGGGTCAAGTACTTTACCTTTTTCATTATACCCAATTGCTCCGTCTAAGGTTCCCTGCTTGCTATAACGGGGATTGATGGGGAAGGGGATAAGATTCACGTCTCGGGGAATGTCCGGATTGGGTCGGAAGCTGAAGGAAACCAAAGCGTTATTGTGTTCTAAACGCAGAGCAAAGATGTCGGCAGTTTCTGATAAGACTAAGGCAAAACCCATATTGGAAGGTTGATAGCGCCGACCTAAAGCTTCATTCAAAGGATTTAGGGGGTCTTCCCAGTTACCGCTCAAAGATACTGTTGTGCTTTCGGTCTTGTTGCGACCCACTCCCACACGTTGGTCGCTTGTCCAACCATTGGAAATTTCAAAATTGCTGCCTCCAGAAGCTCCGAACTTACTCTCTAGTTTGAAAGAGGTGCCAAACCCAAATGGTGCAATGTTAATATCCATGTCAAACCCTGTTTCCATCTTTGATTCTGACTCAAAGGCAGTATCTGCTCCCACTTCCATAGATGCCGAACAATTGTAGTTAACACTTTCTGCTTCCACCACTTCTACAGAGCTAACATCGCTACTACTGTAATCGTAAAGGGCAGGATCGATAGGACCGGCAGTGAGGTTTTCACTGGGCATGGGGGGTGCGCCTTCGATGTAACCAATAATCTGGGGATCGAACTGAGCTTGACCCAGCCATTCGGTAATCAGATTACCCACCTTGTAACTGGTGATTAAGCACCAGGCATTGTCTTTAATGTAAGCATGGCAGCGTTTCATCACCCCAGTCATGTTACCATCGACATCGTACTGCATGTCCCCATATTCCTGGATGCTAGGGCTGCTTGCGATCGTTTCTTGGAATTGGGTGACAACTCCTGCTAAAGCCGAGCGTACCAAGGCTGTATCCTGGTTAATGGGAGCGTTAGAAATAATAAAGTAGGGTTTAGTTTCGTCTCTACCGAAGGGAAGATTGTTGCCCCCAAAGGAGTGGTCTTTGATTTCAGTTGGGTTTTCCTCGTCAAAGGTATAATAAGCAATCAGGTCTTGTTTCTCTCCTTTGAGACGAGTGAAAAGGTTATCCTGGATTTGTTCTATAGTGCGGGCTACTTTCCAGATGCGTAACTCTTCTAGTTGTCCCCAGAAATGTTTTGTCATCTCCCCATCGGACTTGCAGGCACCCAGGGTAAACTGATTGTCACCCCAACTAAAGGAGTCAATAGCATTGGTTACCATCGGTGTGCCATTATGATAAAGCACAATGGTGGAGCTATTGGGGTCGGGATTTTTAATCCACTCTGGTCCTTTGAGAATTCCATGGTTGCTGCTCTTGTTGTCGTAGGCAGTGTTACCTTCGTTTTCCTCCAATCGCCACCAGGAAACGAGGCCGTATTCGTTCCCCGTCAGCTTTTTACCAATGTCTCCTGCTCCCAGGGCTACACTCCACAAGCGGATTTCGCCAATTTTTCCTGCCAAATAGCTCTCACCCACCCTAGCAATTTCTAGGGAGTCACTGTTATAACCGGGATTCACCGGCGGAAGGCTTTGGTTGGCTTCCAGGACACCGTCTACGTAGATTTTGACTTCATTCCATTGGGAAATTTTACTACCGGGAGTAAACTCAGGATTTGTCCATGAGTCAGGAGATTGCAGGTTTGCTAATTCTTGTCCCCGTTGCTCGGAAGCAACGTAGTCCCCTTGCATGGCTTGTTCAATATCATCGCTGTTGGTATTGATATCGTCCCAAGTGCTGATACCTGAAAAGTCAGGGGCAGTACCTGTAAAAGTGTCTTTAGCACTGCTACCGGTGCTAACACTTTCAGTATATTTTTTCCGGGTAACGGCAATTTTGTAGACCTTTTCAGTTGTCAAAACTGAGTTGGTTTCCACCTGATATGAAGCCCCATTCTCATCTTCAAAGATGAAAATTACCTTGCCATTTTCTGTGTAGAGGGCATAGGGAACGTTTTGCTTGAGATCCCCAGAGTTAAGAGTACCTTTGGCGAGAATGCCGCATTTACTCGTACGGCTCACCTGCAACAAGACTTCAACCGTCATGTCTTGAAGATTGAGAATAGTGTTGTTGCCGCAGTCTAAGTAGTCCCGTTTGCCGTCAAACTGGAGACCATAGGACTGGTTATAAACCAGGGCAACATGATGCCAGTTATTACAGTACAGTAAATCTTTGCTTTCTAGGAGCAGGTCGCCAACTGCCGCTACTACGGAACAGGAACCCAAATTTGGAGGGGAAGGAACATTCTGTGGGTCGCCATGAATAGTGCCATTGTAGCCGTTGCCAGTGAGGTTTTTAACCTGGTTACCCTCTCGTTGGTCAAAGTGCCAGTAGCCGACTAAACCCGATTCATTACCACCAAGACGGCGGTTCATGTCTGCTTGGATTTCCGTTTGAGTGCGAGCGCGGTTCCAGATGCGTAATTCGTCAATTTGACCATCATAATATAGATTACTCCCTGTTCCTAGCTGTACTTTTACAGATGCTGGCAAAGACTTTGTTTTTCCACCATCACTGTGCCACAATTCTCCGTTGAGATAGATCTTCATATCTCCAGTGGTAGCATTTTTGGTAAAAGCCCAGTGAGACCATGTGCCTTTGTATTCTGACTCTTGAGCTTGTTCAGAGATTCGATCATACATACTTCCATCGTTACCACAGTCAAAGTAGATATATCCATCCTGATAAGGCAAGTGGACACCCAGTACCCGATTCTGATCGGTTGGCTCCCCATTATGGCTTTGTGCATATATTATGAAACTGCTCTTAGGCAGAGACTCTCCACCATAAGCCCAAAAACTAATGGTAATTTCGTTACCGGATGGGATACTTGCTGCTGGCAGTTCCACATAATCATCCCTGCCATCAAGCTTAAATGCCGAGTTGAGTTCTTGCCCTTTTAGCTCCAGACTATACTTAGAGCTATCTGAAGCATGATGAATGATTTGCTTAACCCCGTCAAAAGTTTTAGGTAGCACCCAAGTTTCTAAAGTCAGATCCCCCTTGGCATCAAACTGGGATAGCTTACTCGTATCTCCCAAGGCAACATAATCATTTTTACCGTCAAAGGACAAGGTGTCTCCTGGTGCTTCTGCGACCCAACAACTGGATATACCTTTACTAGAGCGAGTTCCCGTACCGTTTTTCACCTGATCATCTCGGATACTGGAAGGAATAACAGCAAATAGTAGAGAACCATTTTCCAGGTTATCTCCCACCCGGTTGGTAGTGGCGAGGGTTTGGTAATCGTAGGGAATGACATAAACTGCTGTATTGACTTCTGCTGATAGGGTAATGCTGTTAATGGGAACCTCTGTTGCTTTGCGTTCCACATCAGAAGCTACCGTTACCTTCGTCCTGTTCACCAGTAGTACATCCCCAGATTTGAGTGCATATTTTGCTCCTTCTGTCAAAGTCAAGCTCGTGACAGTACCAGATACTGCTGTGGCTAAATTATCTAAAAAGACCTGCTGATTCGCCACTCCATTGAATACCGCTGCAAATTGCTTCACCTTTCGCGGTACCCGCTGCCAGGTTTCGGTAATTCCCGTACTGTCGTTAGCGATCGCAACCTGACAGAAATCAGCACTGTCACCATCTGCCACAGTAATGGTGGTGTTATTGGTTTCTTCCCCAGCAAAGCGACTCACGAAGGTGAGTTGGTCTGCATTGGTCGTCGCGAGTTCCGTTGCTATCTTGTATTCTGTCTTGGCAGTGTTGGTATTGTAATAAGCCGCGAAGAATTGGTTTTGGTCACCCCGGAAATAGAGGGTGAGGTTGCCCGTGGTGCTGTCTAAGAATTGAGGTGCGTCTTGGCTAGGAGCGAAGCCCAGCAATGCTCCTGAAACCGTGAGGCCGAAGGGGTCAGTATGGAGAAAGTGCATGGGTAGGGCTACTCCATTGCCCACTTTTTGCTTGAGTTCGTCAATTTCATCCAATAGCTCCTGGGGAATACCTTGGAGGTAATAATAGGCAGAGTTACTTCCATATGACCCGATGAGAAATTGAGCATCGTCAATAGCTACTGAACAACCAAAACATGCATATTGCTGGATATCATCCCCAGCTGTTAAGGTTGTCTCTAGTTCCCATTTACTGCTACTATTGAGGCGGTAAACATCGACTCTACCAGCACCTTTCAGGTCCTTACATTTAGCTTTACAACATCCTATTAGCAAATATTCGTCACTGATAGCTACTGAGATATGCCCTAGTAAAAATTCCTCCAACCAAGAGGAGAGGCTATATGTATTAGTGAGCTGTTGTTCTAGGTTCCATTCGCTACTTTGACACTGATAAACAAAGACTTGATAATAATTATAATCATTCAAAGTATTGGGCGCTACTGCTACTGCTTGCTCACCTTTAATGGCTACAGAGCAGCCGAACCAAGCATCAGCCCTAGCATCATCCCCAGCAGTCAGGGTTTTTTTCAGATTCCAGTTATTGCCATCCCAATGGCAAATATAGGCTTTGCCTGCTCCCTCTTTACCGTTAACAGTTGCTCTCACTGCTCCCACAATTGCCCATTCACCATCAATGGCTACAGAGCAGCCGAACCAAGCATCAGCCCTAGCATCATCCCCAGCAGTCAGGGTTTTTTTCAGATTCCAGTTATTGCCATCCCAATGGCAAATATAGGCTTTGCCTGCTCCCTCTTGACTGTTAACAGTTGCTCCCAATGCTCCCACAATTGCCCACTCACCATCAATGGCTACAGAGGAGCCGAAACCGCCGTCTTTCTCAGCATCATCCCCAGGGGTGAGGGTTTGTGCCAGATTCCAGTTGCTGCCATCCCCATGGAAAATATAGGCTTTGCCTGCTCCCTCTTTACCGTTAACAGTTGCTCTCACTGCTCCCACAATTGCCCACTCACCATCAATGGCTACAGAAAAGCCGAAACCGCCGTCTTTCTCAGCATCATCCCCAGGGGTGAGGGTTTGTGCCAGATTCCAGTTGCTGCCATCCCCATGGAAAATATAGGCTTTGCCTGCTCCCTCTTGACTGTTAACAGTTGCCTCCCATGCTCCCACAATTGCCCACTCACCATCAATGGCTACAGAATAGCCCAAGCTCTCTAATTCATTAGTAGTATAAACTAAACTAATCCCTGGCCGACGCAGTTCTTCGACTTCCTGCTGTAGTTCTTGAAGTCGAGCCAAGTCCTCCTCAGTACCACTTTCCAAGGCTTCTCCCAACTGAATATTATCGGGAATCTGAGCTAACTTACCCTCTCGGGAGAGGGCAAAATCCAAGGCAGCAACGTATTTTTCCTCTGTGTCTTCCCCATCAAGTCCCGGTCCCCCAGTACCAACTCCTAAGATGACGCGGGCATTGCTCTTAATGGGTTTTGCCTCATCATCGTAACCCGCTTCAGCTTGTTCCTGCTGGTAATACAGCATAGCTGACGGACTTGAGGTAATGGTTCGTCCGTCAAAACCAAAACTGGTGCGACGAATGCCTGGGGAATCACCGATGGGAGCTTGGGACTGTACCCAAGTTGCTCCGTTAATTGTACCGTGGTTCCCATTATCAGTCTGATCTTGGAGAATATTCCCTGTACCTTCGTCAAACCGCCAATAACCTACTAATCCTGGTTCGTTCCCTACCAGGCGATAGTTCATATCTTCTTGGATTTCATCTTGAGAAAGACTCCGATTCCAGATGCGAATTTCGTCGATTTGACCCGCAAAATAAGAACTTGTACCGTGAGAAGCGAAATAAATGGCTAGATTATTCTTCGTACTGGTACTGGTTGTATCTTCTGTACTGCCGTCTTCTTCACCATCAATATATAAGTAAAGAGTTGAACCGTTTTTGACGAAGGCAATATGATGATATTCCCCATCATTAATCACTTGACTCGAAGTGATTCCGGGGTTATTAGTACCATCATATCGATGCGCTGATAGAGTTCCATTCCCTGCACTATATCTGATGGCATAAGGGTATGGTCCAGAACCTCCTTCCCATTTCGTAATAACGTCACTGTCTACCGCTTCCCCAGAAACTGCTATCCAAGCTTCAATGGCAAAGTCTTCGTCCTGGTCAAAATCTATACTCTCTGAGTGAGGAACTGTGACATTATCATCAGTGCCATCAAACTCCAATGCCCATTCCCCATAACCAGACTTGCTGGGAGGAATGGGAATTAGGGGTTTTCCGGTAAAGGGACAGGTTCCTGGGGAACGCTCATATACCGCATCTTGATATTCTGGGTCAGGACTGGTATAATACCGGGTTCCTTTAGTATTAAAGAGTCCATCAGAATCCCGTTCCACATTAAACGAGTCAATTTCCGCAGTCTTGCTATTGTAGAGAAAGAATTGCCAGCGCTGAATCCCAGAAATTTGAGTAGGTAAAAGCAGGGCATCGAACCAACCTTCGTACAATTGACCCACAAAATCCAGTTCTTGAGTCGGTTCATAGAAATACTGCCCTTCCATATCCTGGGAACCCAGACTATCCTTGTTGCTCTGGGGGATACTTTTGTGGCGACTGCGCTTGAACCGCACTTCCATCTTGCTTTTTAATTCTGCCCCCGTCAGTACAAAACGGTCTACCATCAGGTTTTTGTCCACAACGGGAATGAGTTCATCGTCGGACAAAGTCTGAGAAAAAGAACTTACCGCCTCAGGAGTTTCCTTCCTGCTTAGAGCAAAGGGCCGCCTGAAATCCCTTAACCTGCTTTTTTTGAAAGCCGCCTTGGGTTCCATGTACTTTCGCCCCATGGCCATCTGGGTTTGCTCACTCGCCGTATGTTCCCCAGTGTCCACAAAAACCATATCCGGATCGTCCCCAGCAATTGACTGGCGGAAGAGATAGATATACTGGTTGTCGGAAATGACCCGGAAAGGAGCATCAGCAGTCAAACGGGCGGTAGTAGAAAGAAAAGGGTCGATTTCATCATCTGTAAGAGTACCCGCTTCCACCTCTTCTCCGCTTTCCTTAGCGACTGTGGGCATTTGGGTTGGTGGGATAATGGCAAAACCCACCCGAGAAATTTCGTTCGTAAAGTTTAGTTTTGAGGGGTTGCCGGGCCAATAATTCACATCTAAAGGCCCTTTTGTGTCGTCTTGTTCGTTGAGATTTAGCACCGCGTAGTAGATGCGTCGATTCTCGTCCATCGCAAAGGAGATAACGACTCCCTTGTGGGTGACAGTGGTGACGTGATTATAAGCTTTGTCGCTGTAAGTTTTGGTAAATTTATCAGTTATGCTCATTCAGTTAAAAGGCCCTATTCATCTCTGAAAACTAAGGTTTAATGACACTGTTAATCTTAAGAAAACCAGAGAGCAGCTTTAGTAGAGCTACTCTCCAAATAGTAAAAAAATACTTATGAATTATAGCAGAAACGGCAGCCAATACGGAGTTCTATGGCTCCTACTTAAGAAAACTTTATAAAGAAGTCAATTTTTCACCCTCGCTTATATCTTTTAAATCCTTATTCAACAATAGTTTCGCAGTCAGCTTGGATAATATTTACTTTTTATCCTTAAATCAGTAGAGGATACTACGAACAATTAATAGGTATTAATTAGAAATTAATGAAAAAATTCTAATGAAAAAGTTTTCAATTCCTATTATGATATAATGATGAGGTGTAGAAAATGGCTGCATTTGTCAATAGACTTCTCCAAAAATAAAAAATAGAATCAATTATTATCCATAAATCATCAATTACTCCACCCTTTTTCCTGTTCCCTCTTTCCTAATATTCATCTTCTTCCACTAAATAAGGGAACCATTTTCAATAGTTTACAGTTCTAAAAGAAACTTCATTAGTACCAGGATTATAAAGAGTATAGGTTGCATTTCCGGGCAAACTTCCCACATTACCTACCCCTATAACCTGAAGGGGTGTCCTCAAAGTTTGAGTAGATGATGTTGTCTCAATAGCACCCACTTCAGCTCCCAACGTTGTCACTCCACTACTCACCGAACCATTTTCTAACTGATATTGAAAAGCTAAACCAGAGCGACCACAAAATAAATTATTAACGCCAAAACGCATTAATCTATCTAACATTTGTATGGGTGGAGTATCGGGAGTCAATTTATCGCTTACCCCCAGAGTGCTGCCGTGAATTAATAAACAGTCAAGTTCAGAAAAACCAAAGGGCAAATTTCTCAACCATTCTACTGTTTCTCTATCCACATTATCCCATAATATTTTCACAGTATCTATGCCATATTCTGCTATTAATTCTGTCGGTTCAGCTGTGGTAGTTAATCCATGTAAAATCAAAGATTGTTCTTCCCACCATCCCGTACAGACTTGGGGTTTAAGTTCGTTTTGTTTGGGATAACGTACTCGCTCTACTAATTTTTTGCAATCTATATTTAGCCCGACTAAATCTCCTAAAATATATAAAGCTTCCACAGGATATTTCTGTTTTTTTATGTCAGCTATTACAGCCTCATAAGCTGCGAGATTTCCTTCGATTCCAGTTAAAATTGCCCAATAATTCATATATTTTTTTGCTTTTTTTTAGGTTAGCTCAAGTGAGATTAAATTGATAATTGTCTCTGATGCAAATTTATGGCGCGATCTTGATAGTTATATAAATGCTACCACCATGTATGGAATGGCAGAAATCAAGAAAGATAGACCGATCATAGCTGAAATTCCCCCAGACGTTTTAGGTGCGGTTGACAATGCCTACTTCCGGTATGTGAGTGACGTTGGAAATACTGGTCCAGAGGAAGCTTCGGTTCGGTAGGAATCTCCGGGTCTTTTAGGCCGGAGAGGATGTCAACTGTGCGATCAAATCTGTTTCTCTAACTTAGATAACTGAAGAATAGTGCTAGAATTAGGCTGATTAATATTTAAATTTATGAACTTGACTACACCAGAATGCTTATTGGTGGTAAATGTATCAAGATAGCAACTGAGAGAATGAGACTATATGAAAAAAATCAAGCACGATGACCAGGCAACTCCTGGATATAACAACTATATTCCGGAGAAAATCATGACTCCGGATATCGTCAACACTCGGATTGGGACGCTGACCTTTTTCGATGGTATGCCGGACGACACAACGGTATCCATGGTGTTCGACAACCTTGATTTCCTGCGAGGAGTAGAAACCTTCCTTAATGGTATTCCCGCTACATCCCTCGAAGGAATCCGCCTTGGGATGGCGGAAATGGGTGCGGAGAAATTCAATCAGTGTCTGATCTTTGACGAATTAATGGATTCTAACCCACTCTTCCTGACAGGCAACACTGATACGGTTTATGCCTCCGTGATCTTAGACCTGAAAGAAGGGCCAACGATCGTAGAGATTCCGCCAGAATGTGGCCCTGGCACAGTCAACGATGCCTTCTTTCGTTTTGTTGTCGATATGGGAGCTCCTGGGCCAGATAAGGGGAATGGGGGGATGTATATGATTTTACCCCCTGACTATGAAGGTGAGCTTAAACCGACAGAAGGAGATGAGCCAGTAGAGGTCGAAATTGGCGGAAAAATGCAGGCGGTTTATATCTCCCAATCTACCAGTTACATTAACTGGCTTATCCTGCGTGGTTTCCTTGTTGATGGAAAACCGGATACTTCATCCAACATGTTTAGAAACGGCCTCAAGATTTATCCCCAGTCACAAGCGGAAAATCCACCGGCGATGGAGTTTATCGAAGGATCTAAGGAAGTATTCAATACCATTCATGCCAATGACTTCGAGTTTTACGAAGAATTGAACATTGTCATCCAGCGCGAACCGATATCGATGCTGGATCCCGAACTGCGAGGGCTCTTTGCTGCGATTGGCATTCAGAAAGATAAGGCATTTGAGCCAAGTCCGCGCCTGAAAGGAATACTGACGGACGCTGTTGCTGTTGGCAACGCGACAGCGAGGGCTAACTGGCTCCGCCCCCGGATTGAAGGAGCCCGTCTCTATGGAGAAGAAAGTGGCTGGTGTACAGCTTTTGTGGGTGGCGATTATCAATGGCTGAAAGATGGAGGTCTTGGAGGTCGCTTCTTGGATGCCCGCACTCTATTCTTCTACATGGCTACCGTGAATACTCCTGCCATGGCAGCAAAGAATGTTGGCGTAGGTTCCCAGTATGCTATGAACTACACGGATAGTAATGGGGACTATCTGTACGGTGACAAGTCCTACAAACTAACGATTCCTGCCAACCCCCCAGCCCAAGATTTCTGGTCGGTGGTTGTGTACGATCCACAGACCCGTTCTGAACTACAAACCAGCCAGGAATTTCCCAGTAAGAATAGCGAGAAGGCCGGGTTCGATGAAAGTAAACCAGTCACCCTCTTCTTCGGACCTGATTGTCCAGAGGGGGCAGAGAATAACTGGATCCAAACTGCCCCAGGCAAGGGATGGTTTGTCACACTCCGACTTTATGGACCAGGGGAGGAGTGGTTCGATCAGACCTGGCGGCCTGGAGAGATTGAACCAGTGGTTTGACCAAACTTGGATACTGGGGGATTTGGAGCTGGCAAACTGAACCCAGTTTTTGACAAGGCTCAAAGGTAATCTCTGAGAAGTTTTTAGGGATTTTGATTGTAAACAGAGGTAGTAAGGTGGACAAGCAGTAGGGTGGGTAAATATTGAGGTGCGATCGTTTGATTTTGAGACCACTAATTTTGCCCACCTTATAATTTTGGGGTTTGGCCCGTGGGTTATACCTTCGCACTGCCAATAGCTGAAATTTATTGAATTTGACCGGAGGAAAATATCACTGTGCAGATGATGCAATTGAAAAGACAGCAAATTATACAAATATTCGTGGTTGCTTGCGCGATCCTGCTCCTTATTGTGAAAGCACCTTTCGCGATCGCAGAAGTCCCCCCGGACGTCCGCGACTCGATCTCAACGCCGGACGAAGTAGACACGTCCATTGGCACCCTGCATTTTTTCGATGGCGTGCCCACACCCGAAACCACTGAAACGGTCTACGACGACCTCGACAGAATGCGCGGTACAGACGCCTTCCTCAAGGGCATCCCCCTTGCCTCGGTCTACGGATTGATGGAGGGACAATATTCCCTGGGGGCCACCGCCGCCCATCAAGTGATCATTTTCGATCAGTTGATGGACTCCGAATCCCTCTATCTCACTGCGAACACATCAACCCTGTACACTTGGGGTGTTCTTGACCTCAAACGCGACGGGGCAACCGTGATCGACGTGCCACCTGGCATGCTGGGCATGATCAATGACGCCGCCTTCGACTGGATCGTGGACATCGGCCCTGCTGGGCCAGACGAGGGCAATGGGGGCAAATTCCTCGTTCTCCCCCCTGATTTCGAGGGGGCTATTCCCGAAGGATACTTTGTCGTGCCGACGAAAGCGTATCGCCACTCATTATTTTTGCGAACGTCCATTGCGGATGGGATCGATCAGGCAGCGAACCTGATCAAGAATAACCTCAAGGTCTACCCGTTCTCGCAAAAGGACAACCCCCCCGCCATGGAGTTTGTCAGCGCATCTGGCAAAGCGTTTAACACCGTCCACGCGAACAACTTCAAGTTCTACGAGGAGCTTGACGCCGTGATTCAATACGAGCCCTATGGCCTGATCGATCGGGAACGGCGTGGACTCTTCGCGTCCATCGGCATTGAGAAGGGCAAGGCATTTGCCCCCGATGCCCGCATGGAGGCCATTCTCACCGATGCGGTTGCTATCGGCAACGCTGCGGCGCGCAGCATTGTTTGGTATCCACGGGTTGACGGCACCCTCCAGGGGGTTCAGCACTATCCAGATACTGACAGCAGTTGGCTCATGGGCTATACCGGTCGGAATGTCTTTTTCACAGGAGAGGACGGCGAAACCATGAATTCCGACGCGCGGGTGATGTTCCACTACCCCTACACTTATGTCAGCCCCGCCATGGCAACTCCGCAGGAGGGCACGGGATCTGATTATGGAGTCGCTTATCTTGATTCGAATAAGCAGTTCTTTGACGGTTCCAAAACCTATCAGCTGCACATCCCCGCCGACCCACCTGCCAAGGACTTCTGGGCGGTAACGATTTACGACAGTCAGACCCGGTCTATGTTGCAGACCGGCCAACCTTTCCCAACCGTGGGGAGTCAGACCGAGGGAATCCAGCAGAACGCGGACGGTTCGACCGATGTCTACTTTTGCCCGCAGCCGCCGACAGGCTACGAGAACAACTGGCTTGAGACCGTTCCCGGCAAGAGTTGGTTCGTGATCTTTCGCATGTATGGCCCCCTCCAACCCTGGCTCGATCAGAGCTGGCGTCCTGGGGAAGTTGAGCTGCTAGACTAGCGGCCATTTGTAGCGGTAGGTGGGCAAATCTTGATCCATCAATGCTTTGACCTTAAGAGCGTTGATTTTGCCCAGCTTACGATTTCTATCTATTCAGGAGTTTCTGGATTCATGCAACGAATAACGAACAGCTTAAAACGACCCATTACGCTGCTCAGCGTGCTGCTTTTGCTCGTGCCTTGCCTCTGGAGCTTGCCCATAGCAGGCTTTGCCCCAGCCCAAGCCGCAATCTATGAAGCAGATCCCCCTGAGTCAGTCTTGACAGACGATATTGTGGAAACTGAACTGCTGGGTACGCTTGACTTCTTTGATGGCATGCCTAGCGAAGCGACCGTCCAAAAAACTTACGACTTCATTGATGTGAGTCGTGGGGTAGATGCGTTCCTCAATGGCATCCCTGCTGCATCTATCTACGCTATGCTGGAAGGCTTAATAGATGAAGATATTCAACCAGGAGATGTGGGGATTTTTGAGGGATTGATGAATGCGCGCTCCCTATTTCTGACTGCCAACTCTACCACCATGTATGTAGTAGGAGAAGCGAACGTCAAAGATGGACCGATCGTCCTGGAAATTCCGCCAGGGATTTTGGGAACGATTGACGATGCCTACTTCCGGTATGTGACTGATGTAGGGAATGTAGGGCCAGACCAAGGCCAAGGCGGGAAATATCTGTTAGTGAATCCTGATTATGATGGAGAAATCCCTGAAGAAGTTGACTATGTTGTCACAACACCGAGCTATCGTAACTGGTTGTTCTTTCGAGGTTTTATCGAAGACGGGGATTTGGCCGGAACTGCCGATGCGATTAAATCTGTTTTTCGCACGTATCCGCTAGCTGAGGCCAGCAATCCACCAGAGCAGCGCTTTGTCAATCTGACCGATCGGCAGATGAACACAATTCACGCCAATGATTATCAGTTTTTTGAGGAATTGAATGCAGTCATTCAGTACGAACCGGCGGATGCATTCGATCCCGAATTGCTGGGTCAGTTTGCTGCGATTGGGATCAAAAAGGGGCAACCGTTTGCACCAGATGAGCGAATGAAGAACCTTTTAACCGAAGCAGTAAAAATTGGCAATGCTGCCGCCCGATCGATTTCCTTTTCCCCCCGTAAGGAAAGCGTATATATCTATCCCGATGAGCGACAATGGATTTCTTTCTATCCAGGGGATAGCCACGAATTCTTCGACAATGGCGAACGAGTACTCGATGACCGTATTTTGTTTCACTACATGATTACAGGAGTTAGCCCATCTCTGGTTAGCCCACCAGTTGGCTCTGGTTCGGTCTATGGAATGACAGCACGGGATAGTGCAGGCGATTATCTTGAGGGTGACAACACTTATTCAGTTACCTTGCCTAACCCAATCCCTGTCAACAACTTCTGGGCTTTAACAGTTTATTCTGGTCAGCACCGCTCAATGTTAGAAACAGACCAAAAAACAGCAGGACTTGACAGTAATAATCCCTCTGTTAAAGCTAACCCAGATGGTTCCTACACCATGTGGTTTGGACCGGAAGCACCTATTGGTCATGAGGGGAACTGGATACAGACTATGCCAGGAAAGAGCTATATCGCCATGCTTCGCCTCTATGGTCCCCTAGAACCTTGGTTTGATCAAACTTGGATACCAGGGGATCTTGAACTTGTCCAATAATGATGTCAAGCTTTCCTCAATAGTGAAAAATAAGCTATGAGTTATACATATCGAGTTAAATAGTTATAATTCAGAAGCTCGTAGTAGGGCTTTAGCAATAAGTTATAGATGCTTCATTTGCTTAAGCTCTACTACAAACAAAAACTTTTTTACTCGACAGTACAAAATTCTCAATAGAAAAAAACATTCCCCGCTAAAAGTCAGGGAATTGTGCATACTGGTTAATGATTCTAAATTTTTACCACCTAATTAATTATTAATCATTGAAAAGTCTACAACCCACTCCTAATTAATTATCTCTCACAAATATGAGTAGGGTCATCAGCTTTTTCAGCATATTCTAAACCCCTAGCCAAACGCCAAGCAAAAATTTCTGGCAACCCTTTATTAACTATAGCTTCACAAGTAAGTTGATAATCATAGGGAATCTCTCGAATATTTACTTCTCCTGTTTCATTGTCATAAATAACATAAGTAGCATTCGGTCTGCCATGACGAGGTTCTCCTACAGAACCAACATTAACAATTTTTTTCAGAGGAGCAATACAACTCTTTGATTCTAAATTTTCGCTCCCAAAACTATTAACTTTAACTAATAATTGACCAGCATCAAGAGTACGAACATAAGGCACATGAGTATGACCGCAAAACAATACATCAGCACCACTACTAATTACCCTTTCAACTGCTAAAAATCCATCTAAATCTGGCAATAAATATTCATGGTTACTATGAGGACTACCATGAACAAAACACATATTTTCCTCTTTCAAAGTATGAGGTAAAGAACTTAAATATTCTCGCGTTTCTGGATGAATTTCTCGATCAGTCCATTCGTGGGCTAACTTGCCACGTTTCTCTGCTAATAAAGAAGGATAACTACATTCACAAGCATTTAATCCCTCCACAATATCCTCATCCCAACAACCTAAAACTGTGGGAATATCTAAACTGCGAATTTGCTCGACAACCGCATTAGGATGAGGACCATAACCGACCAAATCTCCGAGACAGAAAATTTTCTCTGCTTTCTGTTTTTCTATATCTATTAATACAGAATTTAAAGCTTCGTAATTGCCATGAATGCAAGACATAACTGCGATTTTCATACTAATTTTTCCTCTTTTATTAATTGATAATTACCTCTGGTTAAAACCGTTACGGAATTTAATATAAGCAGGACTTACGCAAAGGTAATATATATATGGCTTTGGTGCGTTACGCTAGCGCTTTTTCCTGACGGAATGCTCCGCAAACATGTCGGCTCTTAGCCGAAACACACCCTACTGGCGTGTCAAGACTAAAATGGTGAGTGGCTTTGGTGCGTTACGCTAGCGCTAACACACCCTACTGGACTGACACACCTTAAATGGTGCAATAGGTAGGGGCGGGTTTCTCAGGAAATTTTCATGCTTACTCTAGGATTTACATAAACCCGCCCCTGAGAGGCGGCTCATATCATAGGGGGCGGGTTTATCTGAGAAACGCATGAAAACTCGTTAACTCACTTGTAAAACCCGCCCCTACGGTGTCTTCTCTAATGCACAGTTTTAGCTGAAACATTCCACTACCAATAATTATTCATTATTCATTATTCATTATTCAGTAATTCCTAATGTTTCTTTTACTTGTTGTTGATAAGCTAAAATTGCCGCATCGGGTAAACAACAACCTTGTAAAGTTTCTACCAAAGCTTTTTGATTTAAGTTATGACCAAAAACTTCAATTCCACTAAAGCGTTCTGGTCTACCTTTTAACCATCTTGGTAAATTTAATTCTTGATATTCAGTCTCTTTTCCTAGGACAAAATCAAAGTAAAAAGCACGTCCATCAGCAATATCAAAAATTGCTTTAGCACGCACAATTTGACCATAAGCTCCAGCAGTTAATTCGTCATACCAAAAAACATCTAAACTTGCTGGATCGATAATTTGACCCCTAGTAGGCGATCGCCAAAATTGACAATTATTAATATTGCTCTCAATAGCAAATCCTTCTACAGTTTGGTTCGCCCACTGATGCCATTCGCTATTTTCTGTTCCTGGTGGAATAATAGCAATACGACTGCTAGGAATGTTATCAAGCAGTGATGACATTGCATCTAACTCTAAATAAAATCCTAATTCGATGAAAGCAACTGTACCATTAGCCAGATATTCTATGAGTTGTGACTGTTGAGCATCAGTAATAATTTTTAGATTGGGAAAATCTGTAGCAAGGCAAGTGTGGTCAATGGGAACATTGCCAGTACCGGGACTGAAATAAACAGCAGGACTATCTTTCGGGATTTGTTCCCGAATAAAATTTGTTTTGCCGACTCCCGGTGGGCCCGCTACTACAGTGATTATAGGTTTTGACATTTGGCGTTGGTAATTTGAGGTATGATATCATTTCCCCGTTCTAGGGGAGCTGCGCTAACGGATAAGAGCGTTATAGAACTCCATGACCTTTACGCGACCAAAAAACTTTCTCCTTCTACTATCCTTTCTTCTTCTTTCTTCCCCTCCTGGGAGGGGCGAGGGGTGGGTTGACTCCTGACTCCTGACTTCCCCTCCTGGGAGGGGTTAGGGGTGGGTTGACTCCTAAGTAATTAAGACTAATATCATACACTAATTTACCAACTCCTGACATTTTTCTTCCATAACTCAACTTTTCAGCGCTGATACGATACGGGAACTTGCCATCCTTGCACCCGATAGGTTTCTGGCGACAGGTCCTACTTGCAAAGCAGCTAACCCACCCATAATAAATAGTTCACAACCGGACCAACGCAAATATTCGTCTAATACTGGCAACCCGTTCACTATTTTCACTGGGTGAGTATTCAAGAATTCTTTTAAGATAGGTTGTTGTGTCACATCAAGTTTTGTACCTGTTGCTAACCAGATACGATCGCCCTCCCACATCATGCCATCATCACATTTTAGTTGCCAGCGATCGCCCACAAACTCAGCACCCACTACCTGACATTCCTCAAAAATAGATAACTCCTCTTGGTGTTGGTAACGGCGCAACTGAGTCATCACTGCTGGTGTCATGGAACCACCATCTCGTGCTTGTTGAATTAACTGCCATCTTTTTTGCCAGTCTGTTTCAGCGCTAAAAGCTTTTAAATATTTTGGGCCTAACCAACCGGGTTCCGCATCAAATAATTTCTCTTTGAGCTGACGTCTTACCATCAAGGTTACGTTTGCACCTCGTTTTAAGGCTCCCACTGCTAAGTGACCGCTAGTTAATCCCCCACCGATAATTAGCACTTTTTCTCCTCTGAGTCGCAAACCTTGCAAGTCTACTTGGTGGGAGTGACAAAGGCGTTGGTTTGGATAGGGTGTGGGAATTTTTTTCGCCCATTCTGGAAATTGCGGTTTTCCCCCACCATTGGCCATGATTACTTGACGAGCTATGGTTGAGTTACCATCGTCTAGTTCGACTCGAAACTGAGGGTTCCCTCGGTGAGTGATGGGAGCAATATTTGTCACTGATGCTTTATATACTTTGTCTTCTAATTGCCAGCGACTAACTACGTCTTGGGAAAATTCTTGAAATAGTTTTGCTCCAGGTAGGTCGTAGGGGGGGAATAGTTCGTTTGGGCGATTTTCCGCAAACCGACGCAGGGAATAGGGGTCTGGGTCTGGGTGATGAACGGCAGGCGATCGCAAGTGGGGTATTTCTTGGGCTGCAAACTGCTGTTGCCACTGACTCATCCAAGTGGCACTGGGGTCAAATACTATTATTTTATGGCGATACTTTTTCCGTTTTTGCAACAGATGAGTTACCAAAGTTAGGGCGTGGGGTCCCGCACCCACAATGGCAATGTTGGTTTGTATTGGTAAGGACATGGAATTAAAGAACCATAATTATAAGAATGATAATCATTATTATTTTAATTATATATATAGCTGTAACGGCTCGCAAACAAGATTTTTCCTAGGTCATGCTGCGCAAACAGCTCACATTAACTACAAATAAGCTGTAAGCTTATTGATGTCTGAATTACAAGCTTATAAATACATATTGTCTCAATTTTATAGACAAATGTTACAGCCAATGCTCAGTCTACAAGAGTACAGTAATACCAAGACTCTGCCCATAACCTACATTTTGTAGTACTTGAAGAAGGAGACAGGAGACAGCTATACTGGAGACAGGAGGAAAATTACATGGGGATAGTCAACGAAGGGCCGCTCCGCGTCTACGCTCCCCCAAGTAATTTTGAACACCCCCGTTGACGGTGGGGTATTAAACCCACAAAGAAAATGATAATGTAGGAGTCAGGAGTCAGAATTTAGGAGAAAGTCGTAGTAGTCAACAATTAAGTAAATATTAAGCATAAATATTTTCCTGAGAATTTGACGAATGAGAAAGTTAATATAGAAATATTTATAGAGTATAAATACTTACCAAACCACTGCTTTTCATAATATAGAACCCCTAAGCGTATCTTCATAAATATCAAGTTTTTTTAGCTAGGAGACAGGAGACAGGAGACAGGAGACAGGAGGGAAGATGTGGGGAGAGATCATACAAAAAATTCAACACTCCTTCATACCCTTGTTTTGACAATGGTATTTGTCTTGAGGCGTTAGCGGAGCTTTGCGTCAGCAATCGCTACATTTTTTCAAAGCGACCGCTCTATTGGCCATACGCTATATATAGTGTCTTTGCGTAAGTCCTGTATTAATCAATTTTTGTTCAATGCAATTCCCATCTTTTTAGTTATTACTGTTATTGCTTCTGTGTTGAATTGGTTAGGAGCGATCGCAGCTTTAGCCAATATTATTAACCCTTTGATGGGATGGTTTAATTTACCGCCGGAAGCTGCATTGCCTATTATTTTAGCTTCTATTCGCAAAGATGGACTTCTATTATTTGCCGAACCAGAAACCTTGGCTATGTTAACTCCATTGCAGGTTTTGACTGGGGTGTATCTAGCAGGAGTATTGCTACCTTGTTTAGTTGCTTTGTTAACTATTACGCGAGAACAGTCTCTTCGATTTGCCTTATTGCTGTTGAGTAGACAGGCGATCGCTGGGATCTTTTTTTCTCTATTACTTGCTTGGGGTGTATTATTAATTAGCTAAAAGTACAAAAAAACATTTGGTCCATATGATGCAAAAAACTCTCCTAACTATCCTCACAACTGTCATATTTCTGGGTAGCTGTTCCCCAGACGCATCAGATAAATTAGCCCTTTGATGGGATGGTTTAATTTACCGTTCTGCTAAACTTACCCAAACTTACCCATGAATGATTGCATGAGCTTTGGAGCTAGCTTCCTGTCTCACAGAAGACCACTGACCGCAGTCTGTAACTTATCTTCTCCACAGGCTTAAAATCGGTGGGAACTCCACCTACTAACGTGCATAGTTTTCTAAGTTCATAGCAGCATTAAAATCTCTGTCTGCCTTGAACCCGCAGTTCTCACACTCGTATAGTCTAACATTCAACGGCATTTTCTGTTGATGTCCGCAGTCAGAACATATCTGAGAACTTGGATAAAATCTATCTGCTATTATTAGCTCACTGCCATACCATTCACACTTGTATGTAAGCTGACGCTTGAACTCATAAAAACCGCAGTCTGCTATCGCACTTGCTAATTTATGATCTCTTGGTGCGCGTTCCCTTGCGACTGACGTCGTCGCGGGGTCGCACCGCTTTTTGAGCATTCCACTTACATTCAAATCTTCACCCACCCCTCTTGCTCCCCTCCCAGGAGGGGATGGGGGTGGGTTGGTTTTTAGCTAACCATGTTGTCAGTTTATGTAGTGCATCTGCTCTGATATCAGCTACTTTTTTGTGAATCTTGGCTAGTTTTTTTACTGCTTTGGCTTTCTTTTTGCTACCAGGCTCTTTTTTCTGGACACGCCGTTGATAACGAGTTAGTCGTTTTTTGGCTTGTCTGTAAGCTTTGACGTTAGGGTAGATTGTTCCATCGCTACAAGTTGCTAGGGCATTTATACCTACATCTACACCGATAATAGCCTGTTTTTTAGTCAGAGGTTTGGGCTTTTGTTCATCATACTTAAAACTAATGTACCATTCACCTGCCCGCTTGGATATTCTCACATTTTTGACTGGTACAGATGGTAAGATTTCATAAGTTTTTACTATTCCTATTCTGGGTAGTTTGATGTAGTTTCCTCTCAGTATATGAATACTTCCTTCTAAATAGAAACTGTCTTTTTTCCCTTTTTTCTTAAATTTAGGAAACCCACATTTAGGAATAGTTAAAAAGTTTTTAAATGCCCTTTCTAAGTCTCTTAAAGCTTGTTGAGGGGCACATTTTGATACTTCATAATACCAAGAATTTTCACTTTTAACTTCAGCTACCAAACGCTTATGTAAAGTGACAGAACTAGACCGTTTCTTAGTTTCTTCGTACTCAGCAATACAAGTCGCTAATCCCCAGTTATAAGCATGACGAGCCACACCTGCGTGTTTGGCAAGTATCGTATGAGTGTTTATTGTTAACTTTTAATTTGGTTTTGATTGATTGCATTTGAACTGGTAAGCTATAAAAAAAAGTCTTTGATAGTTATAAGATGAATGAGTGTATGATAGCAAATAATCAGGAGATTTTTAATATTTATTAATATTTGTTTAACTTTGTCCAATGATTCGGCTTCAGTAGTTATCCCCCTGAAGCTGCATTGCCTATTATTTTAGCTTCTATTCGCAAAGATGGACTGCTATTATTTGCCGAACCAGAAACCTTGGCTATGTTAACTCCATTGCAGGTTTTGACTGGGGTGTATCTAGCAGGAGTATTGCTACCTTGTTTAGTTACTCTGTTAACTATTACGCGAGAACAGTCTCTTCGATTTGCCTTATTGCTGTTAAGTAGACAGGCGATCGCGGCGATCGTTTTTTCTTTATTTCTTGCTTGGGGCGGATTATTAATTAGCTAAAGGTACAAAAAAACATTCTCTTTCGGAGTTACTGGAAAAAATGTAAGTCGCCATCACTCACAAATCTCTTTTCTAATTGTTATTTACTCTAGAGAAATGTCCAAATTTCAAGCGATCGCCTACTCCAAATGACTCATAGGCCCAAGGTTCATCTTCCTTGGGTTTTATGTTGTTCGTGGATCTTAAGGGTTGTAAATCTATACCGTATTTGCTAGGTGAGATTTGTCGGCTCAACGGTAAGACTCACCGGCTGCAGATAACTTATCGCCTCAAGTAGATATTTCAAGTAGCAGTCCGGTGCAGTCTAGGGTTAGACGTATATTGGGTGCTCAACCTTATAAATCATGAGCTTAGTCCTTGCTGTTGCCGTAAGAATTTACACAGGAATGTACTTGACAGAATATGGTGCCCAATGCTCTTTCCAAGGTCTTGCCTCTTCTAGTTCATAGGCCAGTTCATACAGCATCTTGTCATTGCCAATGGCCGCTTGAAACATAGTACCAATCGGCAAACCTGACTCATCATTCCAATTTAAAGGTACTGACATAGCTGGATTACCAGCCACGTTAGTGGGAGCCGTATAGGCCAGACGATTTTGTAGGAACTCTAGAGTTGAGTCATTGACTCTGTCGTTTGGTGTTAGTGCGTCTCCCTCGACAAATAGAACAGGCATGACTGGCGACATCAAAATATCGATCGATTCAAAAGTATCAATATAAAAGCCTGGAACTTTAGCGAGATAGGCTTGCCCTTGGGCTTCTTGCTCATCTGTAATGGAAGCACCGTATTCAATTAGGGAAGCGGTAAATGGATCTAGGAGACCTGACTCTGCGGCTGCTCTACCACTGAGGATTTCTGTAGATTCAGCCACAGTCCCGAATTGTCGTAAAAATGCACCATTATAGTTTGTAAAAAACTCCACCTCATTCACGGGGAAAGTGACCTCAACGACCTCATGCCCCAAATCTTGCAGCAGCCGTACAACATTTTCTTGGGCTTTACGAACAGGTTCTTCAACGACCAGCCCCCCACGAATTGAGGCAGCATAACCAATCTTCAATCGTCGGGTTGAGGGACCAGTCACCAGCCCCACAGGTTCAAATACTCGGCTAGACTTGTCTTCAGTGTCATTGAAAAGGGCGGCACTATCACGCACTGTTCGACTCAAAGCCTGGTTTGTTTTGAACGGATTATGCCCACCATCGGATTCACCAGAGAGCATACGTTCTCGGCTAGGTTTCATGCCAAAAACGCCATTGGCACAGGCGGGCAATCGGTTGGAGCCACCGCCATCAGTTCCGTGAACTAAAGGCAAAATTCCTGCTGCCACAGCAGCCCCTGCTCCTCCACTAGACCCCAGTGTGGACTTAGATAAATCCCAGGGGTTGCGACTCAAGCCAAAGGCACTATTATTCGTGACAATACCCAACTGGGCAAACTCTGGAACATTGGTCATGCCTACAATATTCATGCCTGCGGCTTCGACCCCGTCAATGTATCTCACATTTCTGACTGGGACATTTGTCAGTTGCAGTCGTGAGCCATCGGTACGACGGACTCCCCCGACATCAATCATATCTTTGATTAAAATTGGCACACCAGCAAACGTGCTGTTGAGAGGAATTTGATCAGCTTTTTCCAAAGCCCTTTCGAAGGTAGGAGTAGTCAAGACATTGATAATTGGCTCCATCGCTTCAATACGACGAATAACTACTTCAACTAACTCTCTAGCCGTAATCTCTCGTGCTTTGATCAGTTGGGCTAAACCAAGTGCATCGTAATCTATCAATTCGTCGGATTCCCTCATGCGAGCAAGTGCTTCAGGCGGAATAGGGAATAGTTGGTTGGCGAGAGTATTATTTGTTCCTGGTCGAGTTGTTTTGGCTTGACCCAACTTACCTAAAGCGAGGGTGCTAGTTAGTCCTACAGCCATACTACTCGTCAGAAATGCACGTCGATTTAATTGAACCATTAAATTTCTCTCCACGATTCCGATGCTTCACTGAAGTTGAAGCAATAAATAGCTTAAGTATCTCCTCTAGAAATAGTCAAGCCCAATAAAAGTTCCATGATCAACTGGAGCATATCTTAGCTTGGAGATGCCCAAAATATGGCTAACTATTGCTTATTATGCTTGCTCCTATCTAAGTCAGTCTAACCATCCCAATTAGGGGTATTAGGCTGACTTGATCGCGATAACAGCCCTGTGAATGATGTTAGGCTGAATAAAGTTCTTGATAACACCTCAAAATAGAGTGTTATGCAGATCATAGTCAGTCTGTCTTTCTAATTTGGCATATTACACAGACTCAGATCTTGATAATGCCCCAAATTAGGGTTTTATCACGATCTTGCTGTGCATATTAGCACTGTCAGCGGATGTTATGCGGCTTTCTTCATCAAATCTTCATTATCGCCATAGTCCTTCAAATCTGGACTGAATCGATGTTTTGAATGGTCTGAGTCGGTTGATTAATCCAGCAATGGGGCTGTTTCGCCTACCACCTGAAGCTGCATCGCCTGTCATTCTGGCATCAGTTCGCAAAGACGGCCTACTGCTATTTGCTCAACCCAATACGGTCAGCCTGTTGTCCCCGGTGGAAATCCTCACAGGCGTTTATCTAGCCGGGGTAATGTTCCCCTATCTGGTGACAGCACTGACGATCGCTCGCGAACAGTCTTTCAAATTTGCCCTGATGTTGATGGGGAGGCAGGCGATCGCTACAATCTTTTTTTCTCTATTACTTCCTTGGGAAGGATTATTAATTAGCTAAAGGCAAAAAAAACATTTGGTCCATATGATGCAAAAAACTCTCCTGACTATCCTCACAACTTTCGGAGTTACTGGAAAAAATGCAAGTCGCCATCACTCATAAATTTCTTTTCTAACTGTTATTTGCTCTAGGGAAATGTCCCAGTTTCGGGCGATCGCCTACTCCAAATGACTCATAGGCCCAAAGCTCATCTCCCTTGGGTTTTATGTTTTTCGTGGATTTTAAGGGTTGTAAATCTATGCCGTATTTGCTGAATGAGATTTGTCGGCTCAACGATAAGAGTCACCAGCGGTAGAGATTGCTGAAACGAAGTCAGAGGTTGTCTGCCCGCCTGGTTCACGAAAAGGTTAGTTGGTGATCGTTTAAGCAGTAGAAGTAGTTGGCAATAAGTTGTTATGCTTTCTTCGTCAACCTTACCTGCAAAATCGCAGCAATTCTCAGTATGAGATTTTGCACTAAAACTCGACCCTAAAGCTCAGTTTTTTGAACGGAAAAAATGATGCTTTCAGCCACTTGCTGCCCTCAAAAATATGGGTTTCGTAGGCCAATATTGTCATACTGAGAATTGCTGGCAAAATTGGCCATCACTTTTGGTCACGGTTGCTAAAAACTCACCAGTCTAGATGCGACGTACTCATTAGCCTTAAAACCAGCAAACTCTAGCAACCTTGCTAAGGGTGGAATATCGATATCAAACGACTGACTTCCATCTGTAACCTCAATACTGTCAACCGGACGACCATCAATATAAATATCGAGACGGCTCAGTCCCAAGGTTTCTGCTTGGATCGTCATGGTTGTTCCTGAGCCAGTTGTAGTGGTCACATCCAATTGACGAACTGGCATTCCAGAAAGAATTCCTCCAGCCTTATTAATGAGATCTACATTACCTTCTAGTAAATCATCCTTGCTCATATAATGGCGTGAATCAGGAGTGATTCCTAAATCTTCAACGGGGGTACCAGACTGTTTTCCTACTCTGATCGAACGACGGATTGCAACACGCATATTGGAACCATTTGGCAACAGTTCATAAGGCGTCTCAGAATCTGAGGGTTGAGGCAAATTTAATAAAGCTCGCAATAAGCTATGCTCCCAAACATTTGCGCCACCAGCTCCCGTATTTTCGTCTACACCGAGAATATGGCCAATTTCATGATCTTGGAATCCAGCTGCAAATATATCTGTTGCACTGTAACAACGTGCATCAGTGATCAACACTACAGGTCCATGGTACTTTTGCCCTATTTGATTTGCAAACTCTACGGGAGTAATCGGAAAACCACCTGAATATATAGCGCCAGTTTCTAGTGATCGACGAATTGAGGGCACCCAAGGACCAAGATCAATCATTCCAGTAGGGTTATCCTCGTGGCGTTGACAGATCCGTAAGTTCAAAGGCGTATTGATGAACTGAGTTGGTTCTGGTGATATATCAACAGGAGTCAGTACCTGTAAAAGGCCCTCACTAGCCCAAATATGTCCTCCACCATTGCCTCGGACATCCAAGATTAAACCGTTCTGTGGGAGTAATTCGACCAAACGAATAAACTCGTTAATGAATGCCTCAGGATCATTAACATTAAAAGTAAAAATTCGGATATGTCCAAACTCTCCAGAGGGCGTGTTGACACTCTTTGCGTGCAAAACTCCTGGCATCGTAGTTGTGATAGTCTGCCCAGAAGCTACTGCTTGCTTAGAAATCTTTGTTTTCTCGCCTTCTGCCGCTACTACTTCTGGGGCAAAAAGTATTTTCTTAGCTTTCTGGGTAAGCTGAGCCTCCAGGTCGACTCCCTGAGAGACAGAACTCAGCCTTACTTCATCAGCATCTACCGCATCAAAATCCAGCTCAAATGATTCTACAACAGCCCAATTTTGCTGTAATTCGCGGTCATTACCATTGAGATCAGTGTAACCGATAACAACCCACATAGCATCGGGCGGTAATGCAACAATTAGAGGACGAATTGTTAAGCCGTCAAGACCACGAACATGACGCGCTGCTAAATTACTCCCTGCATGCAAATCTGCAGATAGTGCAACAGCACGGCGAATTGGAACCCCATTCCACATTTTAATCTCGACACCGGGTTTAAAGTGCGGGTGCGAGAAGCCCTGAACAAAATGAGTCACAATATAGTGCGGTTCACCTTGGTCAAAATACTCCTCGATTTGAAATGGCAAGAAGGCTGTTTTACCTGCAAATGGGAAAGGCAAAAGGTAATTTGTATGGAGATCTCGAACGGAATTGAATATCTCCAACATTTCTTGGTGAAATGATAAGGCACTATCCAACTCGGAATCTGTTGACTGATCAAGACGATGCCGTATCAACCGAAGCTTTTGAATCGGATTCACACCATGCATCGATTCCTTTAACGGTAAATGAACAAAGTTATCGTCAAAAAGAATTAGTGCTTGTTCAACAATCCGTTTGCGGGAATCAAGATTTAAGTTGCCAACTGATTCGAGGAAGGTTGGCAAATCAGTTGCAGTAGACAATTGTGATTTCACAGCAGGGTGAGCACCACTCAAAAAATCCAGGCTATTTTCTCCCTGTTCTGAGCTATTAAGCCTAGCATTTCTCTGTGTTGATGTGATTCGTTTTGCCCGTTTTTTATGGGAATAGTTCATAAGCTTTATCCCTCAATTTTATTAATTTGTGCAACGAAAAATAATTCAGGTAACTCTTAGCAAGTCTTAGCCGTGGCAGGATCATCCTATAGAGTTAATTGGTTCTTGTTCAGGCTAACTATTGTTTATTATGCTTTCTCTTATCTAAGTCAGTCTAACTAACCCAATTAGGGGTATTAGGCTGATATTGATCGCGATAACACCCCTGTGAATGACGTTAGACTGAATAAAGTCTTGATAACACCCCAAAATAGAGTGTTATGCAGATCGTAGTCAGTCTATCTCCCCGATGTGGCATATTATATCATGTCCGGATAATTAGTGATAAAAAAAACTCTCTCCTTCTTCTCCTGTTCTTCTTCTTCCTTCTTCCTTCTTCCTTCTTCCTTCTTCTTTCTTCCCTCCTGACTCCTGAGGACTGACTCCTGAGGACTCCGTAGTTATTTATTTATCACTGTTCAACCGGACATGATATTATACAGACTCAGACCTTGATAATGTCCAAAATTAAGGTTTGATCACGATCTTGCTGTGCATATTAGCCCTGTCAGCGGATGTTATGCGACTTTCTTAATAAAATCTTCATAATCGACATAATTCTTCAAATCTGGACTGGCTGGACGTTTTGAATGGCCTGAGTCGGTTGATTAATCCAGCAAGGGGACTGTTTCGCCTAGCACCTGAAGTTGCATCGCCTGTATCAAGCGTGTTGTGCTGCAAAGTAGATTGTTTTCAAGAATGCTATCCCTCCAACAAATTTCTCATAGCTTGCACCTTATTGCTGTTGAGTAGACAGGCGATCGCTACAATCTTTTTTTCTCTATTACTTGCTTGGGGTGGACTGTTAATTAGCTAAAGGTCCAAAAAAGCATTTAGCCCAAAAGCTGTTTATAGTGATGGCCTTAATCCAACACAATTGTAAATAAATAAAAAGTATTTTTATGTTATCTTAACTATGAGAATGATTATCATTCTCATATAAAATTATCCTCCTCAACCTTCCAAGCTGAATAGCTTTGGGCTTCAAAAGGTTGCAGGATAAATCCAACTATAACCATTAATCTATGCTAAGTATTGAAACTCCCAAACCTCAGTTAAAGAATTCATTTCTCGAACGGCTCCAGAACCCAGAGCGTCCAGTGGTAATCTTTGATGGCGCAATGGGAACTAACATCCAATCCCAAAACTTGACCGCCGAGGACTTTGGTGGAGCGGAATATGAAGGTTGTAATGAATATTTAGTCATCACCAAGCCAGAAGCAGTGGCCAAGGTCCATCGTGATTTTCTTGCAGCGGGGGCAGATGTTGTCGAGACTGATAGCTTTGGCTCAAGTCCCTTAGTCCTCGCAGAGTACGATCTAGGCGATCGCGCCTACGAACTCAGTAGAAAGGCGGCAGAATTGGCTCGCCGTTGTGCGGATGAGTTTACCACTCCCGAAAAACCAAGATTTGTCGCAGGTTCCATCGGTCCAGGCACCAAGCTACCCACCCTCGGTCATATTACTTATGATGAATTGAGAGCGAGCTTCATGGTGCAAGCAGAAGGTCTCTTTGACGGGGGAGCCGATCTTTTCATCGTGGAAACCTGTCAAGATGTTCTGCAAATTAAGGCGGCACTGAGTGCGTTTGAGGCGGTGTTTGCCAAAAAAGGTTCGCGACTCCCCTTAATGGTGTCCGTGACTATGGAAATCCAGGGAACCATGTTGGTGGGGACGGATATCTCTGGGGTGCTGGCAATTCTGGAACCCTTCCCCATTGATATTTTGGGGCTAAATTGTGCGACAGGTCCCAATTTGATGACTTCTCATATTAAGTATCTGTCAGAAAATTCGCCGTTCCCCATTTCCTGTATTCCCAATGCGGGACTACCAGAAAATGTTGGCGGTCAGGCGGTTTATAAAATGACCCCCCAAGAATATACAACTGCCATGACAGGGTTCATTGCGGAACATGGAGTTCAAATTGTCGGTGGTTGCTGCGGTACGCGCCCAGCACATATTCAAGCTTTAGCCGATGCTGTGGAACACACCCCACTAAAAGAGCGTTCGGTGCGAAAAAATGCCGTCGGTGAGATTCGATCGCCCCTCTCCTATACGCCAGCAGCAGCTTCCATTTATTCAGCCCAAACCTATGAGCAGGATAATTCTTTTTTAATCGTTGGTGAGCGATTAAATGCCAGTGGTTCTAAAAAAGTCCGCAAGCTTTTGAATGAAGATGATTGGGATGGGTTATTGGCGATCGCTAAATCCCAGGTCAAAGAAGGGGCGCATATGCTGGATGTAAACGTGGATTACGTCGGGCGTGATGGAGAACGGGATATGCGAGAACTGGTATCGCGACTGGTGACTAATACGACTCTCCCACTGATGCTCGACTCCACCGAGTGGACAAAAATGGAAGCGGGTCTCAAGGTCGCCGGGGGCAAATGTTTGCTCAACTCCACCAACTATGAAGATGGAGAAGAGCGATTTTTTAAAGTTCTGCAATTGGCAAAAGAATATGGCGCAGGAGTTGTCATCGGCTGTATCGATGAAGAGGGAATGGCTCGAACCGCCAAGAAAAAATTCGAGATTGCCCAACGCGCTTATCAGGATGCGCTCAAGTTTGGGATTCCACCCCATGAAATTTTCTATGACACCTTAGCTTTACCGATTTCAACTGGGATTGAGGAGGATCGGGAAAATGCTAAAGCAACGATCGAATCAATTCGACTGATTCGGGAAAATCTGCCCGGCGTTCACTTTATGCTGGGGGTCTCTAATATTTCTTTTGGCTTAAGTCCAGCCACTCGCATCACCTTAAATTCGGTCTTCCTGAATGAAGCGATGAAAGCAGGGATGGATGGGTCGATTGTCTCCGCTGCCAAGATTTTGCCGTTATCGAAGATTGACGAAGAACATCAACAGATATGTCGCGATTTGATTTATGACAATCGCAAATTTGAAGGCGATATTTGCACCTACGATCCGTTGACGAAGCTGACGGAAATTTTTGCGGGGGTGAGTGCGAAGGATGCTAGAACTGGTCCTTCCTTAGCAGATTTGCCCATCGACGAACGCTTGAAGCAACATATTATTGATGGCGAGCGCATTGGATTGGATGATGCGTTAAAGGCGGGTTTAGATTCAGGTCATAAAGCACTGGAGATTATCAATACTTTCTTGTTAGATGGGATGAAGGTTGTGGGCGAACTGTTTGGCTCTGGTCAAATGCAATTGCCCTTCGTATTGCAGTCAGCCGAAACCATGAAATCAGCAGTGGCTTTCCTCGAACCCTACATGGAAAAAATCGAAGGAGAGGACGAAGATCGCGGTAAAGGGAAATTCCTGATTGCCACCGTTAAAGGCGACGTCCATGATATCGGGAAGAATCTGGTGGATATCATCTTGACCAATAATGGCTACAAGGTCGTCAATCTGGGCATTAAACAAGCCATTGAGGCAATTGTCGAAGCCTATGAGCAGCATCAGCCTGATTGTATTGCCATGAGTGGCTTGCTGGTGAAGTCTACAGCATTTATGAAAGAAAATCTGGCAGCATTTAATGCTAAAGGGATTACAGTTCCAGTGATTTTAGGCGGTGCAGCACTAACTCCAAAATTTGTGTATGGCGATTGTCAAGATACTTACAACGGGCAGGTGATTTACGGTAAAGATGCTTTTGCCGATTTGACCTTTATGGATCGACTGATGCCCGCCAAAGAACAGCAATCCTGGGTGGATACCGAAGGCTTTACAGGGGAATTTGCTCAGTTTAACCAAAAGGGACGCAAGGCGATTGAAGATTCAGATCGAGAACTCAATGGTGATGGGCAGAAATCCGATGGCGATGGGAAGAAATCAGATGAACCAACTGTCATTGATACCAAACGCTCGGAAGATGTGGCGATTGATATCGAACGTCCTACGCCGCCTTTCTGGGGGACTAAAATTCTTCAGAGTGGCGATCTAGATTTAGAAGAGCTGTTCTGGTACATGGATTTGCAAGCACTGTTTGCTGGGCAATGGCAATTCCGTAAACCGAAAGGTCAATCTCGCGAGGAATATGATTGGTTCCTGGCATCAAAGGTTCATCCAATTTTGGAAGAATGGAAGGAAAAAATTCGCACAGAAAAATGGTTGGAACCCACTCTAGTTTATGGTTATTTCCCCTGTGCAGCGATCGGCAATTCTGTTCATGTTTACGATCCTAGTGTCATTGAGCAGGGTTTAACACCGACAACAGCAACCCCTTTTGTCACTTGGACATTCCCTCGTCAGAAATCCGGGCGTCGGCTGTGCATTGCTGATTTCATCCGTCCCCTCGAACAGAATCAATTTGATGTCTTGCCTATGCAGGCAGTCACTATGGGAGAAATTGCCACCGAGAAAGCACAGGAACTCTATAAAGACAACAAGTACACCGATTATCTGTACTTCCACGGGATGGCGGTGCAGATGGCGGAAGCCTTGGCAGAATGGAGTCATGCCAGGATTCGGCGGGAATTAGGCTATGGAGATTTAGAGCCTGATAACATTCGCGATGTATTAGCCCAAAGGTATCAGGGTTCTCGGTATAGTTTTGGCTATCCAGCTTGTCCGACGGTGATGGATCAAGTGCCACAGTTGCAATTATTGGGATGCGAGCGCATTGGGTTATTGATCGATGAGAGCGAACAGCTTTATCCAGAGCAATCGACCACTGCTTTTGTCACCTATCATCCTGTCGCTAGATATTTTAGCGCTTAGATAGATAGGGAATGGGGTCGCGCTTACAGCCGTTTCAGAGTTAGTGAGGTACAAAATTTTATTATTTCAGGACTTACGCAAGACCACCATACCTAGTAGGGGCGAACGGCCGTTCGCCCCTACAAATGGTGTGAAATTTGCCATTTTGCGTAAGTCCTATATTTGTTAAAAGTTGAAAGTCTGTTAGTAATTTTGGTAACACAAGCATCCTGCTTGTTACAGCTTTCCAGGTTGTAACTGCAAAGACAGAGATTAATTTTTAAGTGTACCTCACCATCCTCAAAAGTGCTGTAAATCCAGGCGACCTCTAATTTTTATTTCTAATTGCTAGGCATCAGCATAGCTCCTTTAGCCTAAATTCCAACTGGATTTGCTTTCAAAATAGAGGTTCTACATGAGTCAAACAAACGATGGATCGAATTGGCATCAAGATTTTATTGCCACTAATTTGCTGGTCATTGGCTATAATGCTTGGGCTGGTCATCTCAGTCAGAAGCGCGGTGCGATAGTTTGTAGCACAAATTCTCCAACATTGGGGGTTAGCGGAGAATCATTCAAAACCCATTTTGTCGGACGTTCTCGCCTGGCGCCGTTCCTGAATGCCTGGTTAGCGGCTCCTGACACTGCAATTTTGCGCCATGACTTTATGATTGCTCACATCTTGGAAGTTGTCGATAATTATGATCCAACCACAGAGGTTGTATTGTTGCTGGAGTCTTTCGAGCAGGCGATGTTCTTTTACTTGAAAAACCTACCCATCACACCACCTCAATGCTACGAGCAAGTATGTAAGACTTGGGATGAATTCCAGCCAGGAGTTGGCGTTAATCTAGGTTCGTGCGACGAGGTGCAGCCTAGTACGATGTGACAAAAGTCAACCCCTATTCAAGCAAGCTGCCAGCTTTTGGGCGAGAACTCGGACGTGGGGCGATCACATCATCCTATCAGTGGGTATGCAAAATTATTTGTGTCATTGCGTTCGCGAAGCGTGTCCGATAGGACATACGACAGCGAAGCAATCCCAAAGTATAGCGATTGCTTCGTTTCACTCCGTTCAACTCGCAATGACAAATGTACAATTAATTTTGCCTAAGTACTTAATGGTGGCCGGGAGTGACATAAGTTTCCAACTTTTCTGTAATTTTAGAACATTGGGGGTGACAAAGCCCACGAATTTTACATCTATGTCCACTCTTCTCGAAAAAATAGCCTCCGACGAGGCGATCGATACTGCTTATCAATGGTTGTGTAAAAAACGCCAACATTATCATCCTAATGCGGATGTCAGGCAGCTCAGACGATGGTGGCACGAGAAAAAGCCCATTCTACAGGCGCAACTTCTTTCGGGAAATTTTCAATTTCGGGAGTTGCGCTTGATTCGTGGTGAGGAGAAATCTATAGAATGGTGGTCGTCTTTGGATGCTTTGGTGAACAAGGCGATGACTATTGTTTTGACGGAACATTTGAAACCTGTCCTTTCCACTCGGTGTTTTCATTTAGCCGGGAATGGTGGGTTGAAGGGGGCGGTGCGAGAGGTTGCTACTAATGTTGAGGAGCATCCTTTTGTGTTTCGCACTGATGTTAAGGGGTATTATGCCAGCATCAATCATAAAATTTTGATGGATATTGTGGGGTTGCACATTAAAGAATGATAATAGATTTTCAACTGTACATATATTGAGGAAATAGTTGTCCAAAAATATCTACTTTCGGGTTTCATCATTCCTAATTGTGCAACACCAATATTTTTGTCTACTTACTTACAACTGATAACTGATAACTGATAACTGATAACTGATATGTCCGGTATATGGATGATTGGGTGATTCTGGCTCCGACGCGGTGGAAGTTACGCAAAGCCATCAAGGCAGTGAATGAGGTGATGGCTGATTTGCAAGTAGAAAAGCACCCAAACAAAACTTTTATCGGGCGCGTGTCCAGGGGTTTTGAGTTTCTGGGCTATTGGTTTACCCCATCAGGTTTACGTGTAGCCCAGAAAACGGTGGATAAAATGAAGGCGAAGGTAGCCCTGCTTTATGAGCAAGGTGCGTCAGATTGGCGGATTGGTGACTATCTTCGGCGGTGGGTGAGTTGGGTTAGGGGTGGTTTATTGGGAGTGGAGTTGGGGTTTGGTGGGGTTGAATGGTATGGGATGCAAGATTGGGTTGTTTGGCTCTTTTATATGGCCTCTTTTCTGATCAACTTATGGAGTTGTTGTATTTGGACCATGGAATATAACTCGTTGTGACTTCCTGCCCTTATAGTCCAAGGCTCTTCCCTTTTCCGCTTTAAAACGACCTTCCAGTCCCTTTCCATTCCTACCAGCTTGAGGATTCGGATGAGGAATCATCGCTTTCGGTCTCATCCTCATCATCAATAAATGAACCATTCAAATTATAGCCGTCGATTTGACATTTTTCGGTCATTGCACACTGACTGTCACACCAAGTATAGAACACGCCGTCTGCTTCGACTCGACTCCCATAGTTGTGTACTTCACTTAACCACTCCTGTGGGATTGGTTTTGACTTATACTCGGCTGAGTTCTGGAAGTAGTTCCATTCTTTTACCCATGCTCTGTCTGCCCCTTCGATTTCGTCTTTTTGATACTTTGTAAAAACTATTAGGTGCGCGTTTTCTTTGTAGCTTTCCGCTGCATTTAGCACTTCTTCGATTTCGTTTCGTTTGAAAAATTTTTTTATTCCTCCACTCATGTCTCCATGGAAGCCTGTTACCACGATTAGTTTTTTTGGTATCCTAAGAAATTTGTCAGCCGCCTTTACCTTTTCCAAGAACTCTTGGACCGCTACCTGTCCTGTTGCTGTTATTATGAAATTATAGCCAACCATTTTAGGTAACCTGTTGTAAAAAACTATTGCATTACTACAAACTTTACCACTGACGAATGTCATATTCCTTTCTCTCCATTTGAATTTATTACTTACATTTCATAACCTACCATGAAAAAGCTGAAATAATCCATATTTTACTTCATCGTTTTTAAATGCCTAATTTTTGCACTGTTGCAATATTTTGGATGGGCACGCATGGGCTTATCGATGGATGAGAGCGAACATAATGCTCCAGAGCAATCGACCTCCGCTTATGTATTCTTTCGTCCTGACGATTGATATCATACTCTTCGTGTGTTAATTCACTTGTACTCATTGAATTTTCTCCTTTGCTAATTTGTTAATAGAAAATTTTAGGTTTTCCCTTACATCTATAAGACGGTTACTAAAGTCAATCCCTGAATTTTTAGTAGAGTTAGAGACTTTAATTTAACTGACTTAATAAAATTGAGTTGTACATCTTAAGGACGATTTCAGTTATCAGTTTCTGAGTTTATATTTAAAACAGGAATTTCCAGCGGTAAATTCTGGATAGTGAAGCTCTTGATAGAAGTCAAATAAACCTCTAACGTAACTATTTCAATATTGAGTTATCGCCCCTTCTCCTCCTTTCCATCCTACACCTTGGATAAAACTCTGCCAAAAAACAGAAAGTCTGGATAATAAAGGTGGGTCTCTACTAACATTAACCACACCAGTTCTATTTAACCAAACCATCGCCATTAATCTCATCGACCGTTGAATGTTTATAAATATGGGAGCGGGTAAAGGAGAAAGTAGAGAGATTTCCCCTGTGTAACGAAGATAAGTTTCTTCATCACTAATTATCCGGACTCGCTCTAACACGCCTAAACTATCAACAATCTCTGACTTTTCTACCTCTGGTTGCGATGGAGAAATAGAGCGATCGCCCGATTGAGTAATGGAATGGCGACTTAATTTAGCATTATTATTGGGAAATGGTTGAACTTTTGCTATCTCACTTTCAACCGATACAGTCTCCGCCTCCAAAACACTCTTATCATCTTGCGACCTTATCTGCTGCTGCTGTTCCCCATTTTCTTCTGGGGTAGGAGACTGACTCTCCACTGACATCTGTAGAGACGAATAGCTGTTTGCGCCTATTTCCGACTCTGAATCTCGAAAATAGGCACTCAACTTCTGTTTAAGCCGTTTCCGTGCCAAAGATATGCGCTTGCAGACATTATCATAAGATATCCCTTGCTGTTCGGCAATTTCTGTATGGGAAAGCTCCCGATAAAAATGCAAAATAAACGTCTCCCGCAACTTTTCCGGTAACTCAGCGATCGCCCCTCGTATCCGTTCGGACCTCTCCTCTCTCTCCAGAACAGACTCTGGACATTCAACCGTTCCTGTGGTAATAACTTCCTCAGTATTACCCACCCATTCAATACTTTCAACACCCACAGCACCACGAGAACCTTTGCGGATAAGATCGATGCAAAAATTACGAGTCACCCGATACAACCAAGCCTTTAAATTAGTAATTTTTTCCCCGAACTTTTGCACCTTTTCCCAAGCTTTTACCATTGCCTGACTCAGAGCATCCTCGGCATCCATTCGGTTAAAATTCATCATCTTGAGACAGCAGCGATAAAGCTGGCCTCGACTTTCTTGCCATTGCGGCCAAAACTGAGAGATTAGATGGGAGCGTACGCTCTCTGTCCCAGGATTATCTATTAAGTTTCGTCTTGTATTTGCAGTGCTGGAGGTCATAAAAAACGAAATTGGTTTTGTCCTTCTGATTGGAGTAAGGACAAAATGTTAATTTCGATCCTCTCTCCTTACATTCTTAAGACGATTTCCATACCCAATTTCTGACTTTTTCGAGTTAGAGCTGATTTGTAAACTTCGCTAAAAGTCTTATATAAGCTCGCTTTTAGCAATTATAAATTAACTTGAATATCACTCTTAAAACCCTCTTAAAACCTAAGAATAGCAAGTGATTCTGGGCTTTAATATTTACTTTATAAATCAGCTCTTAGCACTAATTTTTTTAATCTCGACTCAACCAACTTCAATCATCAACCCACATTTCGTACTTCAAAGTGTATTACTAATGAAGCATTCCTTTCAATTATCGGCGTGTGAGTAGCATTTGATACTGCCGACGAACTTCTCAGGGGGTGATAAGCACCCCGAAACCTATACCAAAACTGGCTTAACCTGATCCAACCTGAAGAGAACAATTGAAGGGAATAATTATTATAATACTTAATAGCAGATAATATAGTAGCAATCTTAATTTTACTTTATGGACTGCCTCGTAAACATAAATCTGACTGAATGTATTTTATGAAATTGAGTGATTGTCACAATTTTCAGGATTTCCGAAAATTAGCGAAACGCCGACTACCAGGACCAATTTTTAATTACATTGATGGAGCGGCCGATGATGAACAGACCTATCGGCGTAACACTGAAGCCTATGGAGACTGCGATCTTATTCCGAACGTGCTTGTCGGTGTGGAAAATGTGGATATGTCAGTTGAGGTGATGGGGCAAAAACTAGACATACCTATCTACTGCGCCCCCACAGCATTGCAACGCCTTTTTCATCACGAAGGAGAGCGTGCGGTTGCGATGGCTGCTGCAGAATATGGCACGATGTTTGGGGTGTCTTCACTGGCGACAGTAACCGTTGAAGAAATCTCAAAAATCGCAAACACGCCGAAGATGTTTCAGTTCTACTTCCATAAAGACCGCGGCTTGAATGATGCGTTGCTTGAACGCGCACGAGCAGCGGACTTTAATGTGTTGGCATTAACCGTCGATACCATTACTGGTGGTAATCGCGAACGCGATAAGCGTACAGGATTTACTTCGCCACCAAAATTAACCCTTGACTCCTTAATAAGTTTTGCGACGCACCCAGCATGGGCTTGGAACTTTTTGACAAAAGAAAAGTTCGATATGCCACATTTGTCTGGCTATGTCTCGCAGGGAACGAATTTAGCAGTCTCTGTTGGCGATTACTTCTCAACGATGCTAGATCAATCCATGAATTGGAATGATGCTGAAAAACTCTGCTCGCAGTGGAATGGGCAGTTTGCACTGAAAGGGATAATGAGTGTGGAAGATGCCAAGCGTGCTGTTGATATTGGTTGTACGGGCATTATGGTTTCTAACCACGGTGGCCGTCAGCTCGATGGTTGCCGTAGCCCCTTTGATCAACTCGCAGAAATTTGTGATGCTGTTGGGGATAAAATTGATGTCATTTGCGAAGGTGGTATTCAGCGCGGTACCCATGTGCTTAAGGCGCTATCTGTTGGAGCTAAAGCATGTTCAGGTGGGCGATTCTATCTTTTTGCATTGGCTGCTGCTGGGCAAGCAGGAGTTGAGCGTGTTTTAGGTAATATGTGCACTGAGATTGAGCGTGATATGAAATTGATGGGAGTGACCAAGCTCGATCAATTGAGTAGAGATAATCTACGCTTTCATCACTCACGATGAAGCTGCGTAGGGTGGGCAAGGTCTAATGAAAGAATTGAGAATTTTCCTCCTTATGCTTGCCCGACCTACAAATCTACCGAGAAAGAACTGTATTCCCAAAAAATTTCTCATAGCTTGCACTTAAGTACAGGACAAAAACGGAGGAAGTCGAGAAAAGCGGGAAACTGGTGGTCAAGATTGGTGAAAATGGGGCGCAGATAGTCAAATCCCAAGCGAAATAGACTTTTGGCTCGCCTTTTGAGCGATCGCAGAGAAAGTTATCGTGCCTATATAAATATTTGAAGATTACACCTGTATGCTAGAATTAACTACTCTTAAACAAACAGCCCTCGATTATCTCTTGTCCAATCTGGAAGTATTTCCAGAACATCGTCACTTGTTTGAGGTTGTAGGTGCAACCTGTTTTGATAATAATGAGTGGATGATTAACATTAGTATTGTCGGTTTGATTGGTAAATATTGGAATGTTTTTGTCGATGGCAACACGGGAAAAATTTCACCAGACTGCGAGTTTAATACAGATTGTGAATACTTGAATGAACCTCATCAATATTCCCATCTACCCGACTATTTGAATCAACTACTCGATCGCCTTACGGTCAAAATTCTTAGATAGATTAACTACTGTTTTTATATATAGGACTTACGCAAAGAAACCCGGTTTCTAGGATAAATCCTTGTGTTGAGCAATAGACGTTTAGGAGAAACCGGGTTTGTGAGTTCTTCTGCGTAAGTCCTGATATAATAATGATTGTCAAAATCACAAAATTTAGCTAATATGAATTCCCTATTTACCGCCCGCACTTCCGTAGAACAGGTTGAAGAAGGTTTGTTACTTGCGCCCAAATTTGATGCCAATGGTTTGATTCCAGTTGTAACCACAGATGTCAACACGGGTGAAGTGCTGATGCACGCCTATATGAACGAAGAGGCGTTAGTTAAAACTATTGAAACTGGTGAAGCTCATTATTACAGTCGCAGTCGTCAGCAGCTATGGCATAAAGGTCAATCTAGTGGACTGGTGCAAAAAGTACAGCAGTTAGCTATTGATGACGACCAAGATTGTCTGTGGATGCAGGTTAAAGTAGCTGGTTCGGGTGCTAGTTGTCATGTGGGTTATCGTTCTTGTTTTTATCGCTGTATTCCTACGGGAAAAAGTGCTATTGATTCCCAGGAACCAATTCAGTTAATATTTACCGAAACGGAGAAAACCTTTGACCCGAAAACGGTGTATGGTGATGCTCCCAACCCAACACAATTGTAAATTTATAGCGCTACTCATTAAGGTTAGGACATTTCTAAATCCTGTTTTGCTGCGCAACATAAAAAGCGGAGCTTTTCCCTATACGAAAAACCCTTTGACAGTTTACTATTCCCTATTCCTGATTCAAGTAGCGCTATACTTCACAGCTTTAAAATAATTCAGCTTTATTAGCCTCCCCTTTCAAGGGGAAAAAAAATAAATTTTTTCCTTGAGCGTCAATCCTCTCCCTTTGAGGGAGAGGTAATTATCAATTATCAATTAATCAACTTATCCATCTCATAAATGGTTTTCAAGAATTAAAATAGGGCGGCTCCAGCTTCGGCTACGGCATGGTCTTGCTCTCCCGAACCTCCACTAACTCCAATTGCCCCCACTACTTGTCCCTCACTGTAAAGGGGTATTCCCCCAGCAAAAATCATTATTTTGCCATTGTTAGAGGCATGAATCCCAAAAAATTGTCCTCCTGATTGACTCTGTTCGGCTAAATCCTTAGTGGCCAGATTGAACGCCCGCGAAGTATACGCTTTTTTAATGGAGATATCGATACTTCCGATCCAAGCTCCATCCATTCGTACATGGGCTACCAAATTTCCTCCCCCATCCACTACTGCTATATTCATTGGTTGACCAATTTCGAGTGCTTTTTTTTCGGCGGCACTAATTACTCTTCTCGCATCTTCTAATGTAACCATGAATCCCTCCATTGGACTTGACCTTAGATCTCTGTTAATTTAGCTGATTGAGTTAACATATATTCAGACTTTAAGTACACTAGCAAATTACAGACTATTAGACAATACCATTTTATTATCTTTAAGTTTCAGTAAATCTCGCTATCAATTGAGCCAAATTTCTGTCTTAGCTAGATTTAATTTTTCTTTTACTAATGCGTCGCCAAAATCCTTTGACTACCTTGAATTGATCAATCGTGTGTAAGATAATAAATGCTAAAAAAGTATAAGCTAACCAAAAATGTATGTTTCGACCTAAGTCTACTAAGTCACTATTCTGGGGAAATAAATCAGGTAAGGTTAAACCAAAAAAGCGGACATTATTGCTTTTAAAGGAGTTAGAAAAAAAGAAACCACTAATAGGAACAGCCCACATAAAGATATAAAGAGAAGTATGCAGGGCTACTTTTTGCATCCATTTAAAACTATACTTGGGCAATCGCTTAGTATATTTCTTCCACCACACTTGTAATAGAGTTAAAATTCGCCAAGTTAATAAAGCCATTGCCAATACTCCTAGAGATTTATGGAAATCATAAAGTAAGTTTCGTCCAAATGCTTCTCTGGCAAACGCGACATAAAAGAACCAACTAAAAATATAATAATGTAACAATTAAACATCCACCAATGGATCGACATTAAATTTTGGTAAGCAGAATTTTTTCTCGGTTTGTTTGTTTTTGAAGCTTGAGCCATGATTTTCCCGCAAGTTATTTTACAGTGATACTATTTATTAAATTTTAACATTTAATATCAATTAGAGTTGTCGCTAAATAGATAGAAAAAATCGCTCAAATTAAGACACAGTAGTAATTCCATACGTTTTGCACTGGAAATTGCTAAAATCCTTACATGATAAGGGTTTAGCAGTTTTTTATAGTTATAAAGCGACAAGTCTATTGTAAATTTTTTATAAGAACTTTGTGGTCATTATTACTTGAGAAGTTTTTATAGCAGCGATAAGTTTAGACGAAAATCAATTATGATAGTAAAATTATTGTATTTTAAAATTTTTCCAGCGATCGCTCTCTGCTAGCCAATTAGTAGTAACAGAGCGATCGCCCGATCGTTTCTAAGTTTCAGTCAATCTCGGTATCAATTGAGCCAAATTTCTATCTTATACCAATTCCCAAAAGTAATGCTATACTTGATTAACACTTCAGTTATTAAGTAATTACATTGGTAGAATCACCTTTTTGCTGATTTGAGGCAAGTTAATGTTAATTATTCTTATCTTTACTTCTCCCCCACTCCCCTTTTCCCCTCCTGGGAGGGGGAGGGGCGAGGGGTGGGTCCCCTACTCCCCTACTCAATCAAATGTAGAAAAGTTTTTGAGAAATGGTATTAGCTAGGTTTAATTTTTCTTTGCACTCTGAAAATATCAGATATGGTAATGTTTATTTAGTTTATGTTAGAAAAATAAATGCCCAGTATGCACACAACAGCAATTGATTTTATACAGCGTTTTACAGGAAAGGATTTAAGCAATCGAAATATACTCGAAGAGTTTTCAGATCAAGTCATATTCTCTAGTTGGTTAAAAAAACAATATCCTAATACGTCACAAGAAATGTACAATGCCATGCTGTTGGTGGCACGACCCTATTTTGAGTATAAAGATACGCCCGTATACGTTGTATCATTCGTCGATACACTTTTTATTACGGGGCATAGTGACTCTAGCATAAGCTTTATCCGACCTAGTACTTTAGGCACTCAAAAACAAATGATACTTGATGTACCACATGCCGGAACCTTACCACCTTCTTGTGTTGATGGACTATTATCTGATGAGGTAATTGCTGATGAATCCGTATGCTCTAGCAATCCTTACACAATTTGGAATCAAGCAGATGTTGGGGTTTTGGAGGTATCTGGAAGTATTTGGCAAAAGAATCAAAATTTTGTCTGTGGTTCGGCAGTATTGACAAATTTAATTATCAGCAATGGCAATCGCGCCCCAGCAAAAGAAGGTAGAACTAATCAGGTCTACAATACACACACTTATCGTGGGACTCGTCTATACAAAGATATTTCTCAGCCTACTGAAGAAACAAAACTAGGGTTAAAAAAGAATCATGATTTGAGTATTGCTGTAGCTGGAGCATGTCGTGCTGCTGCGTATATGACAAATCCGAATTATCCTATTATCTGTTTAGAACCACATAGTTATTCAGCATTTTCCCATGAAATACTCGATGCGTTATTTTCACCAAAACTAGATGGCATGAACTTAAGTAAATTTGCACCGCACAATGGTGGTACAGATACCAAAGCACTACTAGATTATCTGCGCAATACCCATGACTTGAAATCGTATCAAGAGTTAGTTAGACCATTGGTGTCAGTCCTAGATGTCTCAAGTCCTGACGAGCCAGATAAATACAGTACGGTTAATCGATCTCAAATGGAAGCTTTTGTCGATCCCTTTATAAGCATGATACGGGAGTCTTCTAACAGACTACCCATTAATATTGATAATTGGGAAAAATCGCGTCCTGATGTTTATGGTGCTACCAATACCATTCTGAAAAGGTTAGAAGAAGTGATCAAAAAAGCCAATTATTATCTTGACATTAATGATGACAACCTAATATCAAAAACCATAAATACGGTGACAATTGAATATAATAGGGGACTTGTAACATCCAACGAAACCTCTAACATCCACACCAGTGAACAAGATTTTTACGAGCGTTGTCAATTGCTCGGTGCGGCATTTGTAGCCGGCATCAAGAATATGCAAAATCTGTGGTATTGACATCCTCCCGACGCTGCTCTACGAGACAGCGCGGGATTCCCTAGCCTCACTGTTAGAGACTTTCTGTTTCTTAGCACCAGCCCTCTGAGATTTACTCTCAGAGGGTCTTACAGTCGCTCCACAGACTGACACTGCGAGTCCCGCAGCCTTAAAACCTTTTATAATGCGTGACTCCTTTGATTGATTTGTTTCGTTATTGTTAGTATGGAGTAGTAATATGAAAGGTTTATGACTAAATTCTGAAGATTAAATAAGAGTTGCTCGAATTATCTGAGAAGTAGATGAGAAACAACTATTAACTAATCACAAAAAGTTCTCCGAGCTAAGGTATCATCAAGGATGAAGGGGTTATAATTCCCTTGTACTTCCTCTCCCTTTAAGTTCATCTCTGCTGTACCTTCTGCGATCGCCTGATTTCGTTCTAGTTCTCGTTCATCAACAGGATCTAATTGATTCCATTGACATAAAATGTCTTGCTGGTAGTTAAAAAAGCTTTGATCCGCATCATCAGGATAAATAGCCAAAAAGTAGAAGATGGCTCTTGCTACATCGCCTTTACGGTTTTCTCTTGGTTCAAATCTGTCTGAGGTAGATTCACTATATTCATCAATCACATCAGGTGATGGAATGTTTGATTGCTTTTCGTCGTCCAAATACCAACGCATTGTTTGCTCATCAGGTATTTCTGCAAAAGGTTTATTCCCACGAGAGTTATTAACTTTGGCATAGGAAGGGAATAAATTATGCTGGTCATCTTTGGCAATACCACCGGCACCTTGACTTTGCGGCCAGATATGTTCAGCATTAATGCCATTACCACCGTCATAAATAGTAATGCTAGGATCTGAAGGGGATAAAGGGTCAAAAGGAAAGGTAAAGTTAGTGTAAATGCCTGAAACTTCTCCGTCTTGGTTATCTATGTACCGATAAAGAATATCTCGACTGTCGCCATAACCAAGATGTTTTTGGGGTTGATAATTTTGATTGATTTGTTCTAGTAAGTCGGCTCCGGTTTGACCAGGAAAAAGAACATCGGCTAAACTGGGGGCAGTCCCAACAAATAAGCTTAAAAATAGGAACAAACAAACTAAAAAGCGTCTTGGTTTCATCAGCTTTCTTCTCATATTGTGTCAAGTTATTATCTTAAGCCCACTGACAATTCTATTCAGTTAAGTTTTGGTTAACAAAAGATTAATTATAATCTAGATAAAGTGATACGCATACTTACCATCAAGTCGATGAGGGTCACTGTTATTTGCATTCAAAATTCATCCTCACCTAAAATGTGGATGTTTTTGATAGTATTTTTAGGTGGGGACTTATGCGTGACATTTTTGTTAATGTTAATCAAAAAGAATATGAAAAAATTCAAGCTTATTCTGAGAAGGAAAACGTATCAATGGCAGAGGTTTTAAGGGATTATATCAAGAATTTAGATACACGGGGTTAAAACCCCCGTTTGCAAGGGGCTCACTGCCATCTGTTAAAACGGGATGGCTTTCTCTAGCTCACAGTTTTTTTAGTAACAAAGCGATCGCCTAATCATTTCTAAGTTTCGGTCAATCTGGGAATCAATTGAGCCAAATTACAAGGACGATTACGAGAATCTAGTTGCTCTTTGATAATACTCCATCCTGTTTGACAAGCACCACTAGAACCAGGTAAACAAAAGATATAAGTACCGTTAGCTACGCCTGCCAAAGTTCGAGACTGAATGGTAGAGGTTTTTATTTCTTGATAGGAAATCATCCGAAATATCTCACCAAACCCTTCAATTTCTTTGTCTAAGAGTGGTTTAATAGCTTCTGGTGTACCATCTCGTCCTGTAACTCCCGTACCACCAGTAGTCAAAATAACTTGGACAGATTCATCTCCAATCCATCTAGATACTACAGCACGAATTTGGTAAATGTTATCGGGAACAATAGTTTTTTCTGCTAATAAATGACCTGTTGTAGTTAAATTATCCACTAATATTTTACCCGATTTATCGTCAGTTTCGGTTCTTGTGTCAGAAACTGTTAGGACAGCGATTTTTAAGGGTAGTAAAGATTCGTTTTGGTTCATTTTTGTTATTTTTTAATTAAGCTAAATAGGGAAATAATTTTCTACTTCTAAAACACTTTTACCAAAACAACTATTGACAATTGTTGTCATGCGATCGCTGTTTAAGTTAGGCAGAGAATTGCTTATTGTTAATTCTAAATATCCTGAATCACGATAAACAAAGAATTTAACTTTATTGTTTTCCCATAGCCAAACTTCAGGAATCTTTAAGTATTGATATTTAGTTAAATCGTCGATACTGCTCTATAAAACCGATACAAAGCGTCACATAAAGTGACAATTTGATGTTTACTTCCTGCTTCTACTGAGGCCGTCGGCGGTTACTCATCCACAAGCATTGACGGTCAAGCCGACCGCATTTCTTAAATTTATACTGGCGTTTAAATCTCTGTCTATTGACAAGCCACATTCTGGGCAATCATAAGTTCTCAGATGTAAGGGCATATCTTGAACATGACCACAGTAGGAGCAAGTTTTTGATGATGGGAAAAATCTATCAACTACTACTAGCTCCGAACCGTACCATTGACACTTATATTCTAGCTGCCTGCGAAACTCATAAAATCCTTGGTCTGCTATTGACTTAGCTAATTTATGGTTAGCTAACATTCCGCGAACATTCAAATCTTCTATGACAACTTGGCCGTGGTTTTTGGCTAAGTATGTTGTCAATTTGTGAAGTGTATCACGACGGATGTTAGCTACTTTTCTGTGTAATCTCCCTATCTTCTGTTGCGCCTTTTTCCTGTTGGCAGAGCCTACCTCTTTATGACGATTTAGATATTGCAGCCTAGACAACTTGGCTTCAAACTTCTGATATGACCTTACGCTTTCAAATATTTTTCCATCACTTAATGTCGCTAAGGTTTTTACACCCAAATCTACACCGATAACATCAGTTTTTTTGGGCGTGGTTGTGGGATTAAATTCATAGCTACAACTGAGATACCAATCACCCGTTTGTCTACTAATGGTTATTTTTTTAGTTGTTGCTTCAATCGGTTCATAAGTTTTGACAATACCAATAAAAGGTAATTTGTGAGACCAACCATTAAGTTCTATTGGTTTTCCGCAATTATCAATTGTAAAAGAATCAGACTTACCTTTTTTCTTAAATCTTGGATATCTACCTAACCCTTGAAAAAACCTTTTAAATGCTTCACCTAAGTGCATGAAAGCGTATTGATAAACTCTAGACGACAACTTTTTCATCCAGGGTATTAGTGGTTTTGTGTGATTAGTAAAAACCTTTCTGAGTCTACGAATATTAGGTTTATAACCATCTCTGTAGGCCGCATTCCACAAACTTAAACCCCAATTGTAAACCCATCTACTGTAGCCTGCGTGTTGGGCTAAGAGGGTTTTCTGTTTGTTGTTTAATTTAAGTTTCGTTTTAATGGATTTCATGTATGTTTTCACACATTCTGTCTAATAGGGCTGGTTTTTCACTTTATTATATCTTATATCGTTATTCTTTGATTAAGTCAATACTTTTTTTTTAGTTGACAATTTTGATTTTCGAGAGGCTAGAAATAAAAGTATTATACTATACTGCTTTATAACATAAATTGAGTCTTATGCTCAAAACTCCATTGCGAAATGAGACTCGTTTACTGGGCAAATCTAAACTAATATATTCAGCCCAAGTTGTATTAGTCATTGTGCTAATTTGATCGCTTTTTTGTGTTCCAATAGTTAACATTTTTACTTAGGGGATATAGTTATTTCGTTACTAATCTAGAATATCAGACTTAAAAATCTAAATATAAGCCTAAAGAGCTATCTTATCATCTAAACTGATGCTCAAGAGTCCTATTTGGTTAAATGCCGCCCTTTTATTGCATACCATAGTAAGTAAAATAAGGGAGGCCAATATAGCAAAATGTCATGTGCAACCTCAACTGGAAAAAGAAACACAAAAGGTAGCGGAACTAACAAGCGCATCCAGAAATTCAAAAAAAACTTCACTAACCCATTTATGGGCAAACCTCGACACTCAATATGATCCACTATAAAATCATCATTCGTCCGATAGCAGCCTTTTTGTAGATCGACGACTTCTCCAAAATCAAAATAAGGAAATGGGATTGAAAATGCCAAAATTAAGCTCAACAAAAATAGACCCACATATATAAGGGAAATATTCTTTAAAAGAATAATCAATTTTTTCTTCATAGGATTTATGTAAAAATAAGTTGTACAAATTTTATTGGATAGTACAAAGTTCTCAGTAGAAAAAAACATTCCCCCTTGATTTTTCCGCCCTCCTCTGCTGAATATGCTGACTTTTTGTAGCTCTCTAATCAGCAGTTTGACATATTGAGAATTTTGTGGAATCTAAATAAGGAAAATTATAGTAGATAAGCGATCGCTCTACCCTTCCCCAAACACTTTTTTGAGTATACTTAATGTTTATCAAATTTAGGCTAAAGTAACTAATGATCCTTTGATAAATCTAGCTAAAAATGAATCGACGATTATTACTACATGGAGTTACAAGTAGCTTACTTTTGAATTTCTTGCCCTGGCAGGGTTTTCAGGCAAAAAAACAAAAGCTTCTGGGCTACATCCGAACCAATTGGAGTCGCGATCCCTACACATACGGCTCATATTCACACATCCCAAAGGGAGCTTCGCGGAGTGACATTGCTGCCCTGGAGCAGCCCATTGACAAGAAGATATTTTTTGCTGGTGAAGCTACTTTTCCAAAGCACAACAGTACAGTTCATGCTGCCTACGAATCCGGGCTTCGGGCAGCTAACTCAATTTTGGAAGGTAGTGCCGATAGAATTGCAATTATTGGTGCGGGAATGAGCGGCCTTGCCTCAGCACATAAACTTTCCACAAATAGTCGAGAAGTGACTTTGTTTGAAGCACGCGATCGCATTGGGGGACGGATATGGACAGATGATCGCCTGGGAGTGCCATTGGAACTGGGAGCGAGTTGGATTCATGGGATAAACGGAAACCCCCTTGTGGATTTGGCCGAGGGGCTAAGTCAGCGACTTATCCAAACGGAAAAAGAGGATTACATTATTCGAGGACGTGGTGGGCGTAAAATTAGGGACAGTGATGCCCCAGGATGGTTGGAAAATGTCGTTAGTATCCAGCACACGGCTGGAACAAATGAAGATCGAATCAATCAGTGGGCTTATCTCTTGGTGAATGACTACGACGGCCCCGATGTCATATTCCCAGATGGATACGCAGGTATTTTAGCAGCCTTCAAGGGTGACTACAAAATTAAATTGAATACACTGGTTAAGGAAATTTCCAGAACTCAAAAAGGGGTGAAACTGGGTTTTGAGAAAATTAATAATCAATCTTTTGATGCGGTTTTGGTAACAGTCCCCCTTGGTGTACTCAAAAGAGGAGATATCAAGTTCAATCCTGTATTGCCCAAAAATAAGCAGCAAGCTATCGATCGACTCGGAATGGGGACTTTAGACAAAGTTTATTTGTTATTCGATGAGCCATTCTGGGATTTATCAACTACCTGGATATTAACTCCAGAAAACGATCTTCCTCCGGGGCAGTTTAACCAATGGTTTAATCTTTATCCATACATTAAAGAACCTATCATTATGGTTTTAAATGGGGGACCACCAGCTTTAGCCTTATCGGCACTTTCAGATGAAGATGTTGTGCAAAGAGCCTTACAAACTATTTACACCGCCTATTTAGTTTAGAAAGGTTTTAATGAAGAATGCTAATCTTATTTTTATTTTGTGTTTGTGAAGTTTTGTATATGTCTGATTCTATTTCAAATGCTTGTATAAATTTTTCATAATCATCATCAGAAATCTCAAATTCTTTTAAACAATTTTTAAATGATTGTTTAAATGCGTTCCAATCAATAACACCCGATTTAAAAGTTAATATAATCTCTGATGATTGTTGTAATAATTTAATAGCTGCTTCAGAACCAAATACTCCATTAATAGGATAACGTTGTTCTAAAGTTGATTCAGAATGAAAGTATTCACAAATTAATCCATCTACTTTTGCTGTAGGTGGAATACTTTTGATTCCAATAATAGCACCTGTTATATCTACTTTTCCACTTAAATCAACGTTATCTAGTAGTGTATTACTAAGATTAGATTCTTTTAATTCAGCAGCATTTAATGTACTGCCTCTAAAATCCGATCCAGAAAAATCAACTCCATTTAGTTTTGCATTAGAAATATTTAATCCCCGTAAATTCATATCTTTCCAGTTATTATACTTTCCAATACGTTTTTGAGTAAGTAAATGTCTAATTTGTGGATTATCTAAATAATGTACTTTAAATCTTGAACAATCAATGTTTTTAATATTTTCCCAATTTGTTCGTATTGCTGTACATTCAACAAAAGTACTACCTGTAATATTAGTAGTAACAAAACTAGCATCATCTAAAGTTGAACGATAAAATTTAGTACCATGTATGGAAAGAATATGAACAAATAATTCAAAAATCCAAGCATAATTTCTATCTTTTTTTTTGATTGATCGATGAGTTATTATAGTTCCTATAATCAAACCACTTAATGCACCAAAAGCACGTCGGATAGTCTCATCAAAAGGGTGTGCTTGAGTTGATAAAAATAGATTTATAGCAATAAGCAACATGGAAAACAATATAATAGTAAAAAATATTTGTTTATTACTACTTTCATATTCATCCATAACTTTTATAAATGGAACAAATACTCCAACAATAAAAATAATACAAATTGCAATATATATGAAAAAACTTATTAAAACACCTTCGTCAATTTTAGAATAAGTATGAATTAATTGTTTTAGAACAGTATGGAGAGCAGTAATCCAAGCAGTAGATATAACAATAATTGAAATGTTTTTACCAATACCACGAATAGTAGGTAAATAGAAATAAAAAAGACAACTAATAAGAATACTTGCACTGAATCCGGACAAGGAAATTAGAACTAGAGATATTATCAAAATCAAAAGATTCCATGATGTTTTCACTCCAAATACGGCTTGATCAAATATTGCACCAGTTAAGTTCGCGCCAGTAAAATCAGCCCCTTTGATTTTTGCTATAGTGAATATTGCACCAGTCAAATCAGCATCAGTAAAATCAACATCACAAATAACTGCATTAGAAAAGTTGGTATCTTGATTATCTAAATCTTGAAATACACCACGCAGTGTTCTTCCTCTATTAGTTCCATGCATAACTTTAAAAGTAAATTTAATACCGATTAATACTTAAATACGCTAAAATTATGAAGTATTCCGCAAAATAATCAAAAAAAAACGTCAGATAATAGAGACATAGAGTATGTTTTTCCAATAATTGATTAAGAGTTAAACTTGAGCCAAAGGGTAAAAGAGGATTGACTCAAAAGAACATTTTTATTTATTATCCCCTTAAAAGGGGAGGCTTTAAACCACAATTTTTCGGTAAAAATAAGTTATACAAATTTTATTGGATAGTACAATTTTCTCAGTAGAAAAAAACATTCCCCTGGATATTCTCCCCCCCTCCGCTGCTCAAATTCCTGACTTTATTGTAGCTCTCTAATTTCCATTGACTAGATGTACACTTTTGATTATGATTAATGACTATCAAAATTATTAGGTAATTAATCTACCCATGACAGAAGCAAATTTGTCCAGAGAATTTCCCGGCGCACAACGCCCCCGTCGTCTCCGTCGCACTCCTGCTTTACGACGTATGGTTGAGGAAACCCAGTTAACGGTCAACGATCTAATTTATCCACTGTTTGTGATGGAAGGAGAAGGACAAAAAGTCGAGGTTGTTTCCATGCCAGGAAGTTATCGCTATACTCTAGATTTACTGCTCAAAGAAATAGAGGATGCTTATAATTTAGGAATTAATGCGATCGCTTTATTCCCCCTAGTTGCGGAAGATAAAAAAGACAACGTTGGCACTGAAAGCTACAACCCAGATGGGTTAATCCAAAGAACTGTAAAGGCGATTAAACAAGCAATACCAGATATTGTCGTCATTACTGATGTAGCTCTCGACCCCTATTCCAGCGAAGGTCATGACGGTATTGTGGGGGAAAATGGAGCGATTCTCAATGACCCCACTGTAGAAGTTTTGGTCAAACAAGCACTATCCCAGGCTGAAGCAGGTGCCGATATTGTCGCTCCCTCAGATATGATGGATGGGCGTATTGGAGCAATTCGCAAAGCTCTGGATGCTGCTGAATACTTTGATGTGGGAATACTTGCCTATTCTGCCAAATATGCCTCAGCTTATTATGGCCCGTTCCGGGATGCTTTGGATTCTGCGCCAAAATTTGGGGACAAAAAGACTTATCAAATGAACCCTGCTAATGCTAGGGAGGCCATCAAAGAGGTGGCTTTGGATATTGCCGAAGGTGCAGATATGGTGATGGTTAAGCCGGCGCTCGCTTATTTAGATATTATTTGTGAGGTAAAAAAGACAACAAATCTACCTGTAGCTGCTTATAACGTTAGTGGGGAATATGCCATGATTAAAGCTGCTGGTGAGAAGGGTTGGATAGATGAAAAAAAGGTGATGTTGGAAACTTTAACCAGTATGAAACGAGCTGGTGCGGATTTAATTTTGACTTATTTTGCCAAGGAAGTTGCGTTAATTTTGAAATAGGCAATGATGATAATAGTGGGGAATTGGAACAAGAATAGGAACCCACATTCCGCACTTCAAAATGTGATATCATGTCTGGTTGAATACTTATGAATAAACGACGTAGGAGTCAGGAGGGAAGAAAGAAGAAGGAAAAAGCAAGAAAAGGATAACGTTTTTTGATCGCTAATTATCCAGACATGATATAACCTCAAAAAAAGTCGCAGTGCAACACAAAAAAAAGACCGATAGAAATAGATATGTGTTGGGTTTATCCTAACGGATAAGCTGGCGCTAACGTTCCTCAACGCAATCTACGCAAACCCATTTTCTCAATGATATTAGTTTTTATGAAAAATCACAGACAAATTATTTGCAGGCATTTCTACCACCTCCACAAACCTTAACCCCTCCTTCTCCGCTACTGCGATAACATCTTCTAAATTTCTCACTCCCCACTCAGGATCTTGAGAACGCAAAGACTCATCAAAACTCTGGTTACTTGGTGTAGTATGTTCCGTTCTACTAAACTTACCCAAACTTACCCATGAATGATTGCATGAGCTTTGGAGCTAGCTTCCTGTCTCACAGAAGACCACTGACCGCAGTCTGCAACTTATCTTCTCCACAGGCTTCAAATCGGT
>NZ_JAAHGM010000119.1:0-9604 GCF_010692625.1 Okeania sp. SIO2C2 | reverse complement strand
CACCAATTCACAGAAAAACGGTGATTAGGGAATTAGTCAATGACCAAGGACATGAAGTTATATTTCTCCCTAAATACTCTCCTGATTTAAATGATATAGAGCATGACTTTGGTGCATTAAAGAAGAACAGAATGTACGAAGGAAAATATAAATCAATTGATGATATTATTCGAGATTATTGCGTCTGTTACTGTCCCAGTCTTATTCAGAATGACTATAACTATTGACTACTGATTACTGACTACTAATTCAAAAATTTTTTGTCAGCAAAAAGTATGGGCGTTGGTGAAAAGAGGTATGATATGATGTCCGCAGAAGAGGGCGATAGAACTCCGTTACCTTTACGCCACCAAAAAACTTTCTCCTTCTACTCGGGGTTTCTGATTCTTTCTTCTCTCCTGAGGAAGTCCGACTGACATCTCCTCCTGTGAGGGGCAGGGGTGGGTTGACTCCTAAAGAATTTAAGATGAATATCATACAGGTGCTTTACCAACGCCAAAGTATGATTTTTTTCTGCTTGATTAATCATCAATATTAACAGGCACGTTTCAGCATCATAGAAAATGGCGTTGGTAATTGGTAAGATGATTTTCTACTAGTGCAGGATGGCAGAAATAACTAACCAGTTACAAAATCCTAAAAGCCTTACCAATCAATACTTTTGACTGTCTTGAGTGTGTCTTACATTCTGAGGGGACCTCAGAATTACACACTCGATGCATGACTTTTGACTTTTGACTTCCGCGTAGTGGCACTAGGGGTGATACCCATCACTTACTTTGGTAAAATATTTAGAGGTATCAGAAACAGACTACTGTTAAAGTTTCATCTCTTGATTTACCAACGCCTAGAAAATAGCCTGCTCCTCCGTAGATACACAGAGAGTGCTACTTAACTACCTATGCAAGTTACAGCAGTTTTAATTTAGATAAAGCAAAGAGACCTTAGAGGTAGATTCCAGAAGGCATAGAGCATAAATCATTTGCTTCACTCAAGTGAAAAGCACTATAAACTTATATGAAGTTTTGATGAAGCTATAATGAAGCTTTGATGAAGAAATTTGATTTTTGTTCCTCTGTATATTTTCTATTTTATTAAAAACAAATCTTCAGTTTTTTATACATTTTAAGAATAATATAAAATCCATTACCCTACTTTGTTAGAATTGCTATACTATTAAGAAAAAGTCAATTGGGTTAGACAAACTTAGTCTGCTCTCCATCTCATTCATCATCTAGAGGAATTAGGCAATGGGTCTTCATTTATCAAAAAATAACAAACTAAAAGCAAAATTCAATCATTCCATACTCAAATCTTTTAAAATAAAAAAAACTAGCAAAATAGGGCTTAGTTGCATACTTGGCTTAGTGGCCAGCCAGAGTATTCAAACATCAGTACGAAGTATAGTAATAAATGATACTGCGGGAGCCAGTACAGCTCAAGCCTTGGGTGCTCCTTTTACATCTGTCACCGAGATTTTATCACTAAATCTTGACAACAATGAATTTGAAAGTGCTTGTACTGGATCGCTGATTGCAAGTAATTATATACTTACTGCCCAACATTGTGTTCAGGATTTTTTCCCCGAAGACTTTAGTGTACTATTTCGCAGTAACGATCCTGGAAACAGTGTTTTAGCAAATATTGCTGTAACTAATATCTTCCAAGATGATACCTTTGGTCTATTGGATGGTACAGATATCGCTATACTTGAACTGGAGGAAGTTGCTCCAGACTCAATTGATCCTTTAAGGCTATTTGGTTTCAATCCTGAAAACCTCATTGACAGTGATGCAACTGTAGTTGGTTTCGGTTTCAATGGTTTAGGTAGTATCGGTCATGACTTTACTGCAGATGGCCTGCGTTGGGCTGCTGAAAATACGATCGATCTGTTAGATGGTGGTTTAGATCCAAGATTTAATGATACCTTTGGCTCAAACATTTTCAACCTTGACTTTGATGATGGAACTGATGAAAATAACACTTTGTCCAGTTTTGGTAGTAATTCTTCGCCACTCGAAAATGAAGGTACTACTGCTGGTGGAGATAGTGGTAGTCCCCTTCTGGTAGAAGTAGGTGGAGAATTATTAATTGCAGGAGTTCTTTCTGGGGGTACCAGTGACACCAGTGAATTTGGTGATATCTCCTGGTTTACTGGAGTTGTAGAACATCGCGAATTTATAGAAGATGTTGGTGGTGAGTTTGTTGGTAATTTTGTCCCCGAACCTACACCTACTCCTACAGCTGAACCTGCACCTGTATATGGAATACAGAATGGTGATTTTGAAGATGGTTTTAATAGTTGGAGTGTTCTCGGTGCTGCTACGACACAACAGAATACAATACAACAGAATACGAGACAACAGAGACAGGGTCTTGAGTCTAGTACTCCAGCCTCAAATGGTGATTCTAATGGGTTAATTATTAATGATACACTTGCTGTCCCTGCTGATGAGATTGAAGATTTTTTAGGGTTAGCTCCAGAAAGTCTATCAGAACTATCACCAGACGTTGAATTCGTTGTTCAAGGGTCTGCGATCGAGCAAACTTTTCAGGCAAAAGCAGGAGATATTTTAACATTTGATTTCAACTTTTTGACAGATGAATTCCTAGCTCCAGAATTTGATTTCGACCCCTTAAATGACTTTTCTTTTGTCTCTCTTTCCAGTGATGTATTAGACAATCCTTTCTTAGAAATATTAGCAGATGTTTTCTCCGATACATTTGTTGATTCTCCAACTGCCTTTGACCAAGAAACAGGATATCAAAATTTTTCGATCGAGATTCCTGAAACTGGAATTTATACTTTAGGACTTGGAGTTACAGATGCAGATGAATTCGGATTTTTGTCTGCTCTTGCAGTTGATAATGTGATGCTTATTACCAGTGCTTCCACACCAGAACCTACTACAACAATAGGATTATTTGGTACTGTTTTTGCAGCATTTTCTTTGCTCAAGCGTAAAAGAAAGTAATATGATGTCCGGCAAGAGGAGAAGACGACAGTTTTTGAAGCGCTATGAAACGGACATCATATAATATGATGGCAATTAGCTATTAGTTTGTTACTTCCTCTGAAAATATCTCAGCTTTCAAGGTTAGTTAATCTACTTAACTTTTAGATACAAGTGCTATATTTCCAAATATTGGAACTAATATTAATCCCTACTCTTAAGATTAGTTGGAGTGGGGATAATTTTTATCAATTAGGGAACAGGGAATGAAGTCAGGAGTCAGGGGTCAGGGGTCAGAATAAATAGCGTCAATACCAATTTTTAGGTCATATCAAATCCGGTAGTATTGGTGTAATTAGATAATAAGAGTGTGGGGAGATGGGGATATGGGGAGATGGGGAGATAGGGAGATATAAAAAGATTTAGCAATAACTGAAGATGGAACATTTTTTTATACCGAATTAAGGGGATTTGGTATAACAGCTAAAACCTAGTTCAATCAGAATCAAACCTAACCTCAAAAACTACACCCTGGAAGTTAAATTTATAAAGTTTTGATGAAGTTTTGATGAAGTTTTGATGAAGTTTTGATGAAGAATTTTTAATATTTTTCTCCTCTATATTTGCTGAAGCTCCTGTCCTTAGTATATTTACAGAATTTACACTAATATAATTTATCTTACTTAAGTAGTATTGCCATAGTGTAAATAAGATTGCTATCTTTCTTTACAAGAATAAATTACTAAGGTCAGACACATCTGCTGTCATTCCCCTTCAACTAAAACTGAAAGAAATTACAGGAACCAGGCAATGAGCATATACTTTTCTAACAATTTCAAACAACAAAAAATATTTAACCCTTCCATACTCAAATCTTGCAAAAATATTCAGATTAGCCAAATAGCTCTGCGTTGTGTACTTGGTCTAATAGCAAGTCAAAGTTTTCAATCACCCGTAAAAGGCATAGTAATAAATGATACCGCAGGAGCTAGCACTGCTATAGAACTAGGTGCGCCTTTTACAGCTGTAACTGAAATTTTATTGCAGCTTCAGAAAGGTCAGAGTCGTTGTAGTGGTTCACTAATTGCAGATAATTATGTACTTACTGCCCAACATTGTTTTGATCCTCAGATTTTTCCTGAAGATGTGAGTGTTAGATTTTACGATGAAAACAACTCTTTGTTGACAGATATTTTAGTCAGTGAAATTTTATTCTTGGATGGAGATGAAAATTTCAATACATTTTTAGATGGTACAGATATTGCCATACTTGAACTTGCCGAAGCTGCCCCTACATCAATTACTCCTTTAAAATTATTTGGTTTCAACCCGGAAGACCTGATTGGAAGTGAGGCAACTATAGCTGGTTTTGGTTTCAATGGTTTAGGTAGTGTTGGCCATGAACTTACTAGAGATGGACTGCGTTGGGGTGCTGAAAATGTGATCGATCTAGTTGGTAGTATTTTTATTCCATTTTTTGATGCCGTCTTTAAATCTAACATTATCAACCTTGACTTTGATGATGGAACTGATGATAATAACACCTTATTCAGTGTCGATAGTAGTTCTTCACCTCTAACAAATGAGGGAAGTATTGGTCCTGGCGATAGTGGTAGTCCGCTTCTAGTAGAAGTAGATGACGAGTTATTAATTGCAGGAGTTCTTTCTGCTTCTTCCACTCAAAGCAACCGATTTGGTACCGTATTGTGGTTTACTGGAGTTACAGAACACAGAGAATTTATAGAAGAGAATGGTGGTCAGTTTGTTGGTGATTTTATACCTCTACCACCCCCTCCTATTGAACCTCAACCTCCTGTATTTGGAATTAAGAATGGTAGTTTTGAAAATGGTTTAAATGACTGGAGTATACTTGGTGCTGCTACTATTGTGGATAGTGATTTTGGTATACCACCCTCAGATGGAGAGTCTAATGCGTTCATTTTGAACGATATAGTTGCTGTAGGTAATGATGAGATTGAAGAATTCTTAGGGTTGTCTGTTGGCAGTCTGGAAGATTTATCAGGTAGCATACCTTTTGAAGGTTCTGCTATCAAGCAAACTTTTTTGGCAAATGCTGGAGATGTTCTAACATTTGATTTCAACTTTTTGACAGATGAATGTACTCTATTGGATGTACAAAATGGTGTCTGTGAGCCTGAAGATATTTTTAATGACTTTTCTTTTGTCTCTCTTTCAGGTGATGAATTAGATAATTCTTTCTTAAAGATATTAGCTGATACTTCCTCTGATGTTGTTACTTCTGAAACTTTCTTCTTTGAGGAAACGGGATATCAAAGTTTTTCTTATGAGATTTCTGAGACTGGAACTTATACTCTCGGGTTTGGAGTTGCAGATGCAGATCGTGCTTCCGGTTATTCTGGACTTTTAGTTGATAATGTCCAGCTTACTGCCAGTGCTTCTACACCAGAACCTACTGCAACATTAGGATTATTTGCTACTGCTTTTGGAGTATTTTCTTTCCGAAAGAAGCGTCAAAGAAATTAATTCGCTTTGCAAATACCAGAATTAATATTATTAGGACTTACGCATGAGGTACGAAAAAATGGCATTAGAGATTGCTTCCCTGTGAGTCGCAATGACGAAAATAGGTTGTACTGCGTAAGTCCTATAATTATCAGAACGTGATATAAGTCCTACAGGACTTATGCAAAATGTAGAATTATACGCTATCTGTAGGGGTGATTCGCGTTTGCGAACCATTCCGTAGGAAATCACCCCTACTAGATGTGGTGGTTATGCGTAAGTCCTGTCCTATTGACATCCTCCCGACGTTGCGCTTACGCGACAACGCGGGATTCCCTAACATCACTGATAGGGGCTTTCTGCTTCCTCTTGACAGAGGAGCTGCGCTAACATAGCACCTGCCTCCAAGGCCAAACCTCTTTTCGGTCTTACGGTCGCTCCACAGTACGTCGCCAATCCGACGGCTCCCCTAGACACTGCTAGCCCAGCAGCCTTATTATTTTTACTATAGCATACTATTGTTAGAACTGCAACATTGATTGGTTTTCCCATACGACGCTCCCCTACGGGAGAGCGCGGGTCTTCAACCAACGTTGAGATAATGTGACCGCCTTGCTCCCAATTAAATCAAGAAACGGGAGCAGGATACTCCCACTGGCCAACAATTAAATTGGCTAATTGCTAACTGCTATCTGAGGACTAAACCTTCGCCAATTGGAATACAGCTCCTAAACCAGATGCCATTTCTTCTGGAGAAATTTTACCATCCTGATTGATATCTAGAGCATCAAATACAGCATCAGTTCCTGCCCACTCTTCGCGAGTAATAAAACCATCACCATCTAAATCATAGATATGGAAAATATCTTCTGCTGCATGGGTAACTCCCTCTAGACGAGTCAACCGATCTGCTAACAGATTTTCCAATGATTCTAATGCTTTAGAGAAACCTTTAATACCTTCATCCAATTTTTGAGATGCCATCCGATTTTCAGCGTGCATCTGATCAAATGTCTCTTTATCTAAGGCAATTTTTTCTGCATCAGACTGAGCTGCTTTCTCAACAGAAAGTTTAGTAGGTAACTCACCTGTTGTTGATTCTAACTCACCCAATAATCCTGGTGAAATAGTCAACAAGTCGCAACCCGCTAATTCTGTAATTTCACCAATGTTGCGGAAACTAGCTCCCATGACTTCAGTCTTGTAACCAAATTTCTTGTAGTAGTTGTAGACTTGAGTCACAGATAATACACCGGGGTCTTCCGCAGGAGGATAAGAGTCTCGCCCAGTTTCTTTTTTGTACCAGTCTAAAATTCTACCTACAAAGGGAGAAATCAGAGTTGCGCCAGCTTCAGCACAGGCGATCGCCTGGTGCAGACCAAAGAGTAGGGTTAAGTTGCAGTGAATACCCTCTTTTTCTAATACTTCTGCTGCTTTGATACCTTCCCAGGTAGAAGCGATTTTAATCAAGATGCGATCGCGAGAGACTCCTGCTGCTTCATATTGAGCGATTAAATCTCGTCCTTGAGCTATAGTTGATTCTGTATCGTAGGATAGTCGTGCGTCAACTTCTGTAGATACTCGCCCTGGAATAATCTGTAAAATCTTAAGTCCAAAAGCAACTGCCAGTCTCTTAAATGCTAAATTTGCTACATCAGAAGGAGTCGCATCTGTTCCCAACTCTTCCCTTGCTTTTTTCAAGGTTTCATCCACAATTTCCTGATATTGTGACATCTGAGCTGCAGCAGTAATTAATGAGGGATTAGTAGTAGCATCCCGTGGTTGAAATTTTTCGATTGCTTGAATATCGCCTGTATCCGCAACAACGATGGTTACTTCTCGTAATTGTTCGAGTAAATTCTTAGTCATTTATTTCTCCGTTTAAGAATTAAGTTGCTTACTTTTGATTTAGTCGATCATTTCCTAGCATTCAATAGAGTTGTTGGGAAATAAGAATTGAACAATGCTCAAAAGCTTACTATATAAGCTTTTCAGAATTTTAGGTATCAAAAACGCTATAAACTTTGACTAATAAGGGTTTTAGCCATTTTTTTCGCTTAATTCCCAACAACTCTAATATACTTTGAGATATTAGGACAAAGCTGTTTGCACTAATTTTCTACTGTATTTCCATACAAATCTTCATCCAATTCCAATTCTGATACCATACTTTGAGCATTAACTAATCTATCTGCAGCTGAAATAACGTCATTTAGAGTACCAAAAAAAAAGACATTTTTTTAGTAACTATTTTCATTTATTGAGTTAGTTCTCTTTCTTTTTCAGTATTATCTGAAGTTCCTAGTTTACCTAATAATTTATCCCTACATTACTTCATAATAAGCTTGAGAACTTCCTCAAGTATTCATGCAGTTTAGTTACAAATTTGGAGACTGAGTAATCACCAATTTATTGTGGTTTTTTCTTGCTCATTAGGAGTATTTTTAGTTAATTACAACCTCAGTATTATATCAGAACAAATTTTTAATTCATTATGGAATGGATGAAATTATCGGCACGTTAGTTTTGTGTTTGACTTTATGGATAACTTACCAAATTAACTTCTAGATTTCTGTGCCTTAACATACACTATCAATTTGTCAAATATATTATTGTTATACCAAATTCAAAAAAGGTCGCTACAGTATTAATCTCAAGTGTGCATCTCAATTTTGAATAAAGCCAACAATTTATCATTTTTAGGCAACAGGCAACAGGCAACAGGCAACAGGGAATATATAGGAAAAAAGTATTTTTGCAAATATGAGATGCACCCAATCTCAAGACCTCTAACAACAGAATAAAGCACTGTAACAGTATTTTTTGAAAATGGTATTAAGAGCATATAGTTAAACTGAAAAAGCTCGTCACCAATTTTTTTTTACACTTATCAAGTTGATAATAAATAGCTGATGTTATGTTCCCCCTCCGGGGGAGCTACGAATTGCGGATAATCAGTTATAATAAAACTTAAGGACTGATAGTACCGACAGTACCAAAGAAATACTGAAATTATCAATACCCCATCTCCAATATTTCCTGTGTATTCCTCTTTTCTTCCCCTCCTGGGAGGGGGAGGGGCGAGGGGTGGGTTGACTCCTGACTCCTCACAACAGTTATTTATAAGTATTAGATATCTGGTAAAAATCAAAAATAAAATCAATTATTATCCTTGAAGAAGGAGACAGGAGACAGGAGGAAAATTACATGGGGATAGTCAACGAAGGGCCGCTCCGCGTCTACGCTCCCCCAAGTAATGCGTGAACACCCCCGTTGACGGTGGGGTATTAAACCCACAAAGAAAATGATAAATTATCAATTATTCCCCTCCTGGGAGGGGGAGGGGCGAGGGGTGGGTTAAGTGTTCCCTGTTCCCTGTTCCCTGTTCCCTGTTCCCTGTTCCCTCTTTTCTGGAGATGTCTATTCAACCGTTAGCGTAGCTCCCCCGGAGGGGGAACATGATATTAATAACTAGATAGAATGCTTAAAGCGACGAAGACGATCGGAATAACTCCGAATTACAGACAGGGCAAATAAAGGTGTTTCTTGAACTACAAATAAAAAGCGTTCTTGGTCAAGATAAGCTAATTTACATTCTGTTTTAGCAATAGCAGTAGAAGCTCGAATATGTTCTTCGTGAACTAGCGCTCCTTCACCAAAAACATCACCTTTTTTAATTGTTTCCACAACTTGACCATTAACAAATAATTCGACTACTCCTTCAATAATTCCATACATTACATCACCTTTTTGCCCATCTTCAAAAATTACATCTCCTGGTGCAAAAGTTTTTTGATCTAGATGTTTGTGAAATAACTCTACAGTTTTTGCTGGTTCTAACATAACTATGTATCTCCTATGTCAATTATCTTGAAATCTAACAGAAAATTAAACTTTTGAAAGAAAAGGTGAAAATATCTCAAGTTTTTCATGTAGGTTGGGTTGAAAAAAAACCCAACACCAACATATTTAGCTATTCTGCCGAGAAGCTCCCCGCTCTACCGATAGGTGAGCGCCGGGATGATAGGCAGGTCAATTGAGGGATTCAATGCCCCGAAAATTGACAAATGGATTTGTGGTTTAAATCAATATACTATTGCGCTACTATAGTTTATAGCTAATTCAATTAACTCTAATATGTTACGAGTTGTCAAAGTCAGATTATA
>NZ_JAAHGM010000118.1:0-10260 GCF_010692625.1 Okeania sp. SIO2C2 | reverse complement strand
ACATCGTAAAACTTTGTGCTATTCCAAGTCCATTGATATGTTGTACAGATCAATTCACCTGCTGATCTATTATTTGAAACATCGTCAAATTCCTCAATTCTCATAATCATTCGTCACTGTGCAACGCCAATGATAAAGTCTTTGTAGTGCGGGCATCTTGCCCGCTACGGGTGTATCTCACTGATACGAAACACACTGTAAGTATTTGACATACTCCCGACGTTGCGCATAGCGCGACGACGCGGGATTCTTCAGTCATAAAAAAAATGACCGCTGTTTCGTGTGAGGTGATGTCCTCCCCCTGTGTTGACCTTGATAATAACATGCATACCTCCTAGCTTGTCAAGGGTATAGGAAGGTTTTATTTGTGGAGGGATCCGACTATTGGCCCTGGCTTTCCCATACGACGCTCCCCTTCGGGAGAGCGCGGGACTTCCCGCCAGGGAAGTTAAAGGGCTAAAGCCCAACTACAAACATAATATTAGGGATGTTCTATGGAATTTCTTTTTACTTGAAATAATTTTTAGTATACTATAGCACTACGCAAAGAGGTTAGGACATTGATAAATCCTCAAACTCAGTCAGGGATTACTTCTGACTTCTGACTTCTGACTTGCGTGTAGCGCTATAATTGGCCATATTTGCTTTAAATTCGTGCAATTTATGAGAATTTACGATCGCTGCTTCCACTTTGTTGCACTACTTCTAGAAATAGCTTCAGAGATCGCACTGAATTGATAATATATTTATAGCGGAAATAGCGTAAGTGCTCGCACGTATTTAATCTGCTAGTTTTTTTGATTTTAACGCCAAATAAAACTTCTCTGTATATAGCTTTCAGGCTTTTTTTCTGGCAATTATTTTTATATAAAATATTGCGGAAGTGACAAATTAACCAGATTTAAGCAGATGATTTTGCCAGAAAAGTTATAATTTCTAGTTTAATTTACAGAGTAAACACAAATTTTACCACTTCAAAAACATATGAAAGTTAAGCAGGCAAATACTTACAGTATTATTTGTCTAACCTTTATCAAACTCATGCAAATCTTCACACATCTTTCACCTATTAGCCTTCTACAGTAGTTATATTAGATTTAATGAAACTTAGATAACACAAGATTTTTCCTTCTCTCCTAGATAACTAAACGCCTTCTTCCTGATTCCTTCTTCTTTTTTCCTTCTGCCATAACAGAGCAATTCTCCAACTCCTAAAGGCCGTAGTTATTGCTATACAATGATTCAGTGGTGCAGAGATTTTGCCAATCTCTATCTAAAATCTAGAATATTAACTATGGACATTAAACGAGTAATTATTGCTCATAAGGCCAAAGATGATGTGAGTCAGCATTATGCAGAACAATGTGCTAGACAGTTGGAAGATAGAGGCTGTCAAGTGTTAATGGGGCCTAGTGGACCACAAGATAATCCATATCCAGTTTTTCTTGCTTCTAGCACTCATAAAATTGACTTAGCAGTGGTTTTAGGAGGAGATGGTAGTGCTTTAGCTGCTGCAAGACATTTAGCAGCTCTAGGTATTCCAATGTTGGCAGTTAATGTGGGAGGACATTTGGGATTTTTGACAGAAAGTTTTGAAGATTTTAAGGATACAGAGAAGGTATGGGATAGGTTATTTGAAGACCGCTATGCTGTACAACTGCGAATGATGTTACAGTCAGCAGTGTTTAATGGCGATCGCACTAACCTCGAACCATCAAGCGATCGCTTTTTAGCTTTGAATGAATTTTGTATTAAACCTGCTTCTGCTGACAGGATGCCTACTTCTATTTTGGAAGTAGAAGTTGATGGTGAGGTAGTAGACCAATATCAAGGGGATGGACTTATTGTTGCTAGTCCGACTGGTTCTACTTGCTATACTGCTTCTGCTAATGGACCAATTATGCACGCTGGTATGGCTTCTATTTCTGTTACTCCAATTTGTCCTTTAAGTCTTTCTAGTCGTCCTATTGTACTTCCTCCTGGTTGTATAGTTAGTGTTTGGCCTCTACAGGAGCACGATCTAACTACTAAACTTTGGGCAGATGGAGTTCTATCTACTGCTATTTGGCCGGGACAACGGGTGGATGTGCGTATGGCAGATTGTCAGGCTAAGTTTATTATTTTGCGGGAAAATTATTCATTTTTCCAGACTCTTAGAGAAAAACTACAATGGGCTGGTGCTAGAATTAAGTACAATAATGAGCATCGTAGTAGTTAAGTCAACACCCCGCTCTAAAGAGACGGGGCTTCGTGCCTCGTTGAATTAGGTAGCTGACCAGCCTAAGCCTTTTGAAGGCTACGTTGCATTTAAGAGCCAAAGTTCTCACCTTGGGATGCTTGTCAGTTCCATGCTCTGAAACTAGATAGTTAAAAGTTTACGAGGGGTAAAGCGGTGCTATTTGGACGTGCAGGAATGCAACATTGGCGAGGCAAACATTACCCTGCTTGCAGGAGTTTTTTCAATGAATAAAAATTCGGTTTTTGTACTTGATAAGAACAAAAAGCAATGCAATCCGGTGCATCCCGCTGCTGTCAGAAAGTTATTAACTGAAGGCAAAGCAGCAGTGTTTAGACAATATCCATTCACTATTATTCTTAAGGATGAATCAACAGATGAAATAAAGCAGTTGAGAATCAAAATAGACCCTGGAGCTAAAACAACAGGATTGGCAATAGTTTCTGATACCAACATAGTTTGGTGTGCAGAATTGGGGCATCGAGGGTTTCAAGTCAGAGATAACTTAAGCGATCGTCGGGTAAAAAGAAGGTCAAGACGTAGTCGCAAGACTCGTTATCGTAAACCTCGCTTTCTCAATCGCAAACGACCGCAAGCATGGTTGCCACCTTCATTAATGTCAAGGGTATTCAACATCCAATAAAATTTTGTAATAGTAGGGGCGGTTTCCATGTTAAATTAATGAGTCTTAGCCAATTAGATGAATCCCCCCAGTGATATGATGAACTATTTTAATTGTGTCGGTCCAGTAGATTTTCAAGAAATTTTTTTGACTGAATGAAGTTTTAATTGAGTTATTTCTTAAGCTCCTCACATCTCCCGATTTTCAAAACTCTAACATTGATGGTCAAAAATTATTTAAGTCAGACAAAAAAAATCCTCAAAATTGTCTCAATTAATCTAATTTTATGTTTGTCTATATTAAGTTTGGTTGAAGGTCTATCTAGCATTATTTTACTGTTTTATAAAATCAGTAAAGTTCAACCAATTAGCGAAATACGCCACACTCAATATGATGAATTATTAGGATGGGTGAATCTTCCTAATGTTGATATTCCAAATATGTATGCTCCGGGGATATATTTTCGAACAAATTCTCAATCTTTGAGAAATAGCGAAGACTTTAGTCTTAATATTCCCCCTAATAAAGTTAGGATAATTTGTTCTGGGGATTCTTTTACAATGGGATGGGGTGTTAGTAATGACCAAACATGGTGTCAATTATTAACATCTATAAATCAACGTTTACAAACTATTAATATGGGTCAAGGGGGATATGGTATTGACCAAGCTTATTTATGGTACAAACGTGATGGTAGTAAGTTTGAGCATAATATTCAGATATTTGCTTTTATTACTGATGATTTTGTGCGGATGCAGCGTGCAAAGTCTTTGGGTTATGGGAAACCATTATTGTCTTTAGAAAATGGGGAGTTAGTTAATCATAATTTTCCTGTTCCTAGAGGTTCTTTTTTAGTTCCAAAAATTACAGAAGGTAGTAGATATATTCAAGAGTTAAGATTTTTAGGTTTCTGGCAAACATTGTTTCCGAGAAAGTTGGAAACTGATAATCAATATGTTGTTCAAACTCCTGCTATAGCTATCAAAATATTTGAACAGTTGGCGAAGATTAATCAAGGGAAAAATAGTAAGTTAGTGGTTGTTTATTTACCAATATATTCTGATTATTATCTGAATAAATCTAGTTTTTGGCGACAATATCTACAGACTGAATTACAAAAACGAAATATAATTTATATTGATTTAATTGCTGAATTTAGAAAGAGAATGCCTAATGAACAAGTAGAAACTGCTTTCTTGGGCGGTAATGGGCATTATTCTGTATCTGGCAATGAATTTATTGCTAATGTTTTGTATGAAAAGTTATTATCTTTGCCTGAAGTTGCAGTTATTTTACAGCAGTATAAAATACAAAGCAATTATCTGAGGTGAATTCACTTTAAATATTCCACCTGGTAATGTTAAATTAGCGGTAGTCCTAAATATGTCAGGATATTCGTTGCTATACTCCTTTTATTGGTAGGAAGTAAGCTGCAAAAATCATTAAAATCATTACTTGTTTACCACTACCAAATTAGCTAATCTCTTAACCATAAGGTCTAAGTACAGGACAAAAATTGAAGATTGCAGCTAAAATTAGATTCATTACAAGGTACAAGAGTATGTTTTTCACAACTTAAGCCATCGCTTTCACAAATGCTAATACCCAAAAATATAAGAAAGTAATTTATGTGATACGAGGAAAAGTTAGGGTGTATCACATAGTATTAAGGTTAAATTATTTTCTGAAAATTGAATATTCTTATGTGATAAATGTCCAAAAGATTTTGAGTTAGGGTCAACCAAATTCTATTTCTTCTTAGATTGACCTATTTACGTTTGAAAGCCTTTCCAAAAGCAAAAGTTGTTAACATTCCAAATCCAAGAATACTTGAAGGTTCTGGAACATCTGTTGAAATCGGAGTTGTTGAAATCGCAGTAAAGGTTAAGTTAATATCCTCGGTTGAAACAAAGCCACTACCAGTAACGAATGGACCTGGACTTGGAGCTATGCCAGCTCGAAAAGAAGCACCTGATAATTCGGTAGAATCAAAGAAAATTAAGGCATCTGTTACAGCAGGAGAAGTGTTGAGAACACCAGCCGAGAGAAAATCGAAAGCTATTATCTCCTCACCTAAAACAGTCCAACTATTTGTAAGAGGAGATCCAACATATTCTCCAATACCTAAGCCTGTAGTATTAGTCAGTACTTCAACACTACTTGCAGCTCCAGTTCCTTCATCTAACCCTCGGATTATACCTGTTACAGCCCCACCTCCATTTAATTCATTATTAAAAGAAAAATTAAAATCAATAGCTTTAGCTGGGATAGTTAAGAAAGTACTTCCTATTGCACTGATGCTTAATGTAAAAAAAGTTTGTTTCAGAGTCTTCATATTTTTCTTGATCAGGACTTACGCAAGGACAACATATATAGTGTATCCTAGTAACATTAATCTAGCCTTCCCCAGAAATTTATGCAACTCCTGTATGCTCAACTTTGCAGAATCTTTAATTTTGCTGATGGTGTTTTGAGTAGTCGAAATCAGTGGAATTAATTGCCAAATAAAGCTTTAGCTATGAAGTTATACAAAAATAAATTATGAAGTTTTGATGAACCTATATTTGATAGTACATCTATATACCTCATCTTTATGAGAAATGCTATATTAGCTTTTAGCATTCAGCTATCAGCTTTTAGTATCTCTGGGTTTAAATCCCCATCCCCGATTTCTATAAACCGGAAGGTGCGCAGACGGGTTTAACTCCCCTTCTAAATCTCTATTGCTTATTGTTAATTCCATTTAGCAATAAGAAGTAATACTATTTATCATGCATTAATGCTACGCTTGGAAGGTGGTAAAAATAACTAGGTAAATCATAGAGCTTACTTAACAATAAAATTACTTCCATAAATAGTATTTAGAAATAGAAAACTCAAGTATAGCAAAGTTTTTGATAATTGGTATAATATCTTCTAAACAAACATCAGCTAAGAAAGTTAGAGAGCGAAAACCTAAACTAATTATTTCATAGTAAAAAGGATTTAGTTTACATAGAGGTGGAATCTTTAAAACTATACGCCCCCAAAAATTAATATCTCTGGTAAACGGGCATTGAGCAGGAATTAATTGGCATAAATTTTTAGCAAATTCAGGTTGCCTGCTATAGAAAATTCCATTCAACAATAAGGAGTAACATCTTCTAAACAAACATCAGCTAAGAAAGTTAGAGCGCGAAAACGTAAACTAATTAGTTCATAGTAAAAAGGATTTATTTTACATAGAGGTGGAATATGCAAAACTGTATGACCAAAGAATTTAATATCTCTGGCAAATGGGCATTGAGCTGGAATAAATTGACATAATTTCCTGGCAAATTCAGGATTATTAATATCTATATTCTCTATAAAATTACGGCAAGGTTGTAGTAAAACATCAATGGGGTTTTGGGGACAATTATTAGTAGTAGTTTGCATTTTTTTACTCCTATTATTTTGAATTAATTGTAATGATGATAGATATTTGAAAAAAAGAGAATTATGATGAGTAAATACTGCACTCAACAGCATGAGGATTTTGTCTACAGTAATTATCAAAAATATAAGCTATTTGTTGCTTCTGCTGATTAGCTATATTGGCTAAAAACTATTCATATATTTGCCAAGCAATTGGAGATTGAGCACTGTTAATATCTTCTAAATTCGTGACTGAATACGTCTGTGTAAATGTTGTGATAATTGACCTTTCTGAACTGCTACTCAACATATCTTTGTTCTCTGCTTTACTTCATAGTTTTAATATACACATAATCAAAACAGATATCAATACAATTTTTATATAAAAAATATTTATTAATCATAGGCAGAGCTTATCTACAATACCAAATGTCTTTAAATAAAAGTCAATAGTTTGAAGAGAGAATATTTGATAATGCAGTTTCGCGATCGCTGTACAAGCAGATTTCATATCAGTAATTAGGGTTTGCGCTCAAAAGTCTTTTTGTGGAGGGTAGGAGTCAGGAGTCGTATGGGAATGGGAATTACAGAGAAGGCAGTCGAAAGAATTGTCGCTCAATTTTTCTGCCCTTGTCTGCTCAAAATGTGAGTATTTTGGGCAATTCGGAGCTAATACCAATTTAAAAAAAGAATGCTACAAAAAAGTAGATATCCATAGGATATGCTTAAAAATAGGTACTCCAATTTATTTTAGATAGTTATTTATATCGTTTTTACCTTTTTTTCAATATTGACCCCTTCTTCCTTCTTCCATCTTCCTTCTTTTGTAGGGACGTTGCATGCAACGTCCCTACCATTTGTAACAAACATTTATCAAATTGGTATAAAAGCTGACACTTTTTTCGCAGCAAAAAGGCACTTACCTTTATCTGTAAGTAAATGCTTTTAGAGTTAATCAGCAAGCCCTAATTAATTTTTATTTTCAAAAATATATTTAAAATAGTAATTCCTCCTAGTGCTGTAACACAGCTAAAATATTGCAATAGTAGAGGCGGTTTCCGCGTTAAATTACAGCACTTTTTAGGAAGCGTGAGGTACAGTTTATTAATTCTCTGTTGCCTATTGCCTATTGCCAGATGAGTTGTTGCCTAAAATCCTAAAATTTTGTACCTCCCTAACTCCGAAACTACTCTAATTGCTCAACATTAAATTTAGATCAACCCGCCCCTCCCTCAAAAGCTATGCTTTGATGAACTATAATTTGAGGATATTTTGCTCAAAAATAGGCCAAAAAATATATAAAGCTATCTGTGAAGGAGACAAAGAAAATAAATATGAAAATCCTGGGAATATCAGCCTATTACCACGACAGCGCCGCCGCCCTAGTATGTGAAGGAAAAATTATCGCCGCCGCCCAAGAAGAAAGATTTTCTCGTAAAAAACACGATGCCAGATTTCCCAAAAATGCTATTTCCTATTGCCTGAAAGAAGCCAATATAGAATTACTCGACCTAGACCAAGTAGTTTTCTACGACAAACCTTTAATTAAATTCGAGCGACTTCTGGAAACTTACCTCAGTTATGCTCCTAAAGGTTTTCGCTCTTTTCTGATGGCAATGCCAATTTGGTTAAAAGAAAAATTATATCTGAAAACTGTTTTAAGAAAAGAATTATCTACATTAGGTAATTGTAAAGCATCCCATCTTCCCCAACTGATGTTTACCGAACATCATCAGTCTCATGCAGCTTCGGCATTTTTTCCCAGTCCGTTCGATCGCGCTGCGGTAATGTGTCTGGATGGAGTTGGTGAGTGGGCGACTACTTCAATTTGGTTGGGAGAAGGAAATAAACTGACTCCTCAGTGGGAAATTGATTTTCCGCACTCTTTGGGTTTGCTCTACTCAGCTTTTACTTATTACACTGGCTTTAAAGTTAACTCTGGGGAATACAAACTTATGGGTTTAGCTCCCTACGGAGAACCTAATTATGTGGATTTGATTTTAAATAATCTCATAGATTTAAAAGCTGATGGTACTTTCCGGTTGAATATGGAATATTTCAATTACACAACCGGGTTGACTATGACTAATCAGAAATTTGACAAATTGTTTGGCGGGTCTCCTCGGAAAGCGGAAACTAAAATTAGTCAACGGGAAATGGATATTGCTGCTTCTATTCAGAGAGTGACTGAGGAAGTAGTGTTGCGTCTAAGTCGAACGGTGCAAAAAGAATTGAATGCTGACTACCTTTGTTTGGCGGGGGGAGTTGCTCTCAATTGTGTGGCGAATGGTAAGATTTTACGGGAAGGTATTTTTAAAGATATTTGGATTCAACCTGCAGCGGGAGATGCTGGTGGTGCGTTAGGTGCTGCTTTAGCTATTTGGTACGAATACCATAATCAACCGCGAGTAATAGAAAAGGTGGTTGAGAATATTCCAGAAATGGAATTAGTTTCTGTAGAGTCTGGAAATTCTGCTATTTCTTTAGCAAAACCTCCTGTTTGTAGCGCTCCCAATGACATGATGCAAGGTGCTTATCTCGGACCGAAATTTGCAGATGACGAAATTCGGGAATATCTGGATGCTATTCAGGCAAAATATGAATATTTGCCAGATGCGGAGTTGATGCCACGGTTAGCAGAAATTTTAGATAATGGTAACGTTGTCGGATGGTTTCAAGGTCGGATGGAGTTCGGACCCCGCGCTTTGGGAGGGCGGTCTATTATTGGCGACCCCCGGAATCAGAAGATGCAGTCGGTGATGAATTTGAAGATTAAGTATCGAGAGTCTTTCCGACCTTTTGCTCCTTCAGTTTTGGCAGAACGAGTTTCCGATTATTTTGACATTGAACATTCTAGTCCTTATATGTTGTTAGTAGCTCCGGTGCAGGAGAATTTGTTAATTCCGATGACAGAGGAGCAAAAGCAGTTGTTTGGAATTGAGAAATTGAATGTGCCGCGATCGGAAATTCCAGCTATTACTCATGTGGATTATTCGGCAAGAATTCAAACTATTCATCAGGAAACTAATCCTCGGTATTACGATTTGATTCGTCATTTTGAGAAGTTGACCGGATGTGGAGTTATTGTGAATACATCCTTTAATGTGCGGGGTGAGCCAATTGTTTGTACGCCCGAAGATGCTTATCGGTGTTTTATGCGGACTGAGATGGATTATTTGGTGGTTGAGAATTTTTTGATGGCGAAAACTCAGCAAATTCCTTGGGAAAAGGATGAGTCTTGGAAAGACGAGTTTGAGTTGGATTAGACTTTACAGGACTTACGCAAAGACACTATATATAGCGCATCGCTAACATGGCGATCGCTATAATTTTTAGAGAGCGATATAGCTGCCGCTAGGCTCCGCCAACGCCAAATATTTCTTAGCCTTTCTTGATTGAGAAAAACTTAAATAGCTATAATTTTAATGGTAGGATGTTTGAGTTCAGATACTAGAGTTGTTGGGAAATAAGGTAAAATGGTTCAAGCAGAAATTGGCCAGAAAAATGCTAAATATTGAACGAGCCTTAAAATCAAGATAGGTTACTCAGAGGATTAACAGGATTCAACCGTAAAGCATTTGAATCTTTGTTGAAGTCCTTTAATCAAATATATGAGCAAAGATTGCTGGATAAACCTCGTCAACGCTCTGTTTGAGAATGATAATTCTTATGAAGACGTCAGAAAAAGGTTGCCGTTGACAACCATCTAGATCTTTCTTAAGTTGGCATGACAAATCTCTACCGTACGAACTAAACTGTAGAAAATCGTGACAGCTTAATATCTTGATATTGGATTAACCAATACTGGCTGTACGGCACAGCTCACTATACCCTCGGCAGTAAATGCCCCTGGGAATTTCTTTCTAATTATTTGAAGACTATAGTCATTACAATTAAGTTCCGTACAGTCTAACAATGTCATCCAGTGTTGTTTCTGGTGGAGCATATATCCGTTGCTTTTTGAGAATGGCAAAATCTTCTTCAATCTTGTTGAAGTCCGGTGAGT
>NZ_JAAHGM010000117.1:0-10385 GCF_010692625.1 Okeania sp. SIO2C2 | reverse complement strand
TTGTCGTTTATATGAAACAGATTTTGAGGCGCAAGCTCTGGAGATGTTGAAAAAGCGGGCAGATTTGATTGATAAGTGGCAGTTGCTGAAATATCGAGCAGAATTAGGGGAAAAGGATGAGGTAATTACAATATTGCTATCACAGCTAAAAGATGAAGACTCTGATGTCCATTGGAAGGTAAGCACAACTTTGGGCGATTTGAAAAACAACTCAGAAACTGTAGTTAATGCCCTACTTATTATGCTTCAAGATGATAATATTGATGTGTCTTCAAGTGCAGCCAATGCTTTGGGAAATTTGGTCAACAATTCAAAGATTGTAGTCAAAGCACTACTACTTTTGCTTCAGGATGATGATTCTGAGGTGCGTAAGAAAGCAGCTTATACTTTGACTTATTTGAGAAATAACCCAGAAATTGTAGTTAGTGCCCTACTTACTCTGCTTCAGGATGAGAATTCTATTGTGTGTGGGCACGCAGCTAATGCTTTAGGTAATTCAGGCAGCAATTTAAAAACTGTAGTCAAAACACTACTACTTCTACTTGAAGATAATCATTCTTTTGTGCGTAAAAATGCAGCCTACGCTTTGGGTAATTTAGGCAATAGTTCTGAGGCTGTAGTCAAAGCACTATTACCTCTGCTTCAAGATGAAGATTCTGATGTGCGTATTTTTGCAGCCAATACTCTGGGAAAATTAGGTAACAGTTCTGAAACTGTAGTCAAGGCACTATTACTTTTGCTTCAAGAGCAATCTCTTGGTGTGTCTGGGAGAGCAGCCTATACTTTGGGCAATTTGGGCAACAGCTCAGAAATTGTAATCAAAGGCTTACTAGCTCTGCTTCAGGATGAGCATTCTTTCGCGCGAGAGGGTGCAACCTATACTTTGGGTAATCTAGGTAGCAGTCTAGAAGAGGATTCTTTAGTGCGTGAAGGTGCAGCCTATGCTTTGGGAAAATTAGGTAACAGTTCTGAAACTGTAGTCAATGCCTTACTAATTCGGCTTCAGGATGAGAGTTCTAATTTGCGTTCGACGACAGCCAAAGCTCTAGGCAAACTCGGCCAAAAATCCAACAACATCCTCCCTGCTGTAATTCAATGGATTGAACAACATCAAGATTCAGAATATGTTGGCAGTGGTATTGATGCATTGTGGTATTTAGTTGTAGGTGAGGAAAGTTAAGACTATGAGACCGTCTGTCAAAATTCAATAGTTAGGCAGTGGGAGCATCTTGCTCCCGTTGTCGCATTCTGCCATACTTCATCTCAATCAGCTACACTACTAGCGGGCAAGATACCCAGACTACAGAAGATTAAGCATTAATATTTGTACTTCACAGGACTTACGCACGGACACTAAATTCAGTGAGGGTGAATGCCATTTGCCCCTACAGATGGCGTTTTCAAGGTGAATTTGCGTAAGTCCTACTTCATATATAGCAATGTGCGCTGGCTTATGTACAAATTACAAGAACTGTCCAATAGCTAAAAGTCTTATATTATCAGTTTTTTATTCCCCTTTTCCCTGTTTCCTGTTCCCTATTCCCTAATTGAAAATTTCAAGCTATACTGTAGACGAAAAAACACTCTTAGGAAATTTACCCTCACCCATGCAGTTGCAACGTCAGTTTAGTGGACAAATCGTCACATTAGACACCCAAAACTTGATTGGTGGGGGTGGGGAAGGTCGTATCTATCCTGTGCTACAAGACTCATCCTTAGTGGCCAAAATTTACCACAAACCCACAGATGAAGATGCTGATAAACTAACAGTGATGTTCTCTCATCCACCAGACACCCCAATAGCAGCCGGACATTCAGCGATCGCATGGCCTGTAGACCTACTACACACCCTCAACAGTAAACAGCAAATCATCGGTTTTCTCATGCCTCGTGTTTTTAGAGCAGAACCGATACACATATTCTATAATCCTAGAAACCGTAGGGAACAAAAACCCCTCTTCAACTATCGTTATCTTCACCGCACAGCTCGTAATTTAGTCGCAGCAGTTAATGCTCTACACAAAAGTGGATATGCAGTCGGCGATATCAATGAGTCAAATATGCTAGTGACAGATACTGCTTTAGTAACCCTAGTTGATACAGACTCATTTCAAGTGCGCGACCCCTACACTCTAGAAGTTTATCGTTGCCCAGTGGGAAAACCAGAATTTACTCCCCCAGAATTACAAGGTCAAAGTTTCCGGGAAGTCGATCGCCTACCAGAACATGATTTATTTGGGGTGGCGGTGTTAATATTTCAGGTGTTGATGGAGGGAACTCACCCGTTTGCTGGAGTTTATCAAGGTAGAGGTGAACCACCAAGTCTTGAAGCTCGAATTCAAGCAGGTCATTTTCCCTACAGTAAAAAGCGAGTTCCATATCGCCCAACCCCACTTGCGCCAGATTTTAAGATTTTGCATCCCAGCATACAACAATTATTTATTGATTGTTTTGAAAAAGGGCACAAACATCCTACGGAGCGCCCAGACACTAAAATTTGGTTGCAGGCACTACGAGAAGCAGAAGATAATTTGATAATTTGTCAAAAAAATCATCAACATTTATATGGTAATCATTTAAAATCTTGTCCGTGGTGCGATCGTACCAAAAAATTAAAAGGGCGCGACCCTTTCCCATCAAGGGAAGCAGTGCGAAATCAGAAACATCTGCAACCAGTTCAACCGAAACAACGAAAATTATTGTCGTTGAGGCCGCAAAAAACTACTACTACTCCCCGAAAACCAGCACCGCCAAAACCAATTATTATTAACAGAAAAATGGGTCAATATCAACCTTTATTAACACCTATTCTGACTAAAACTAAACCGCCATCATTACCAATAATTCCTTTACCAGGTGGTGGAAATGGTATTGCTGGTATTGCTAAAGATGCTATGTGGGGTAGCCTTTGGGGAGTATTGTGTGCAGCAGCAGTAGCAGGTTTAATATTAGGAACAATAAAAGGTAGCCTTGCAGTTTTTGGTGGTACGATCGTGGGAATGTTGTGGGGGGGGTTTTTCGCATTAGCTTGGCAATATATTATTCCTTTGGGATCGTCTGGTAGCAGTTTAGGTTTAACTGGAGCATTTTGGGGAGGGTTTATTGCAGTTGCTATTAGTGGTAGTATATATGGAATTAGTAATCGTCTGGAGTTATTTGGGCAAGCAGTTTTATTTGGAGGATTTCTAGGTACTATTTGGGGTAGTTTTTGGAGTGCTTTTAAACCACCTTTAACATTGCCTGTGCCTGGACGAGTTTGGGGAAGACGTGGTTTATTTTTAGGTGCTATTTGGGGTGCTTTTTTAGGAACAGTTATTGGGGCAATTTTAGCTGGTGTTTTTGTGTTTCAGGAAAGTATGAAAGAGAATAGTAATTCTTGGCTGGAGTTAGTATCAATATTCATAAGTAGTATGATTCCTGCAATAGGTGTAGGTGCAATGGGTGGTATTATCGGTGGTGCTGTTTTAGGACCAATTTTAGGAGCGCCAACTTTACCTTTATCAAATAAATTATCAGGGATTAGAGGTGCTTTTTTAGGTGGAATTTGGGGGTGTTTTTTAGGAGTAATTATTGGGGTAATTTTGGGTGGTATTTTACCGCAATTTGGGTCGATAGATTTAGTTAGAATTATGCGAGTTGATGAAGATTTTACTATTATACTTTCAACGATTTTTGGGGCTGGTTTGGGTGCAATTGCTGGCTGTTTCTCTGGGGCAGCTTGGGGAGGTATGGGGAAGTGGTAAAGAAAAGGAAGAAGGAAGAAGGAAGAAGGAAGAAGTAATAAACAAATTATGAAAAAAGGAGAAACAATGGAAATAAGTAGCTTATAGGATTGGATAAGTTCTTTTTAGACATAATTCTCAGCCTTTTTTTTTCTAGCATTCTTTTTTAAAATTGGTATAATATAACCAGCACTTACGCAAATTAACCTTTAAAACGCCATGTGTAGGGGAAGAATGATCATTTACCCTCTTTTGACTTTTAACTTCCACGTAGCAGCACTAGGCAATGTTTTTCCCACTGTTGCCTGTTACCGAATAATTAATAATTAATAATTAATAATTAGGACTTGCTGATTAAATATTAAAGCATTGACTGATATTGGTTTTAGCGTTTTTTGGTCTAAAAAAGTGCCAGCTTTTCAGCTCAAAAAGCCCAAAAAGCTAGTATTTTGGGACGATTATGGCAGAAAAATCACTCTTACAATTTTTCCGACTACCTCCTCTATAATTCCCCGTTCCTCCTGTCTCTTGTCTCCTGTCTCCTGTCTCCTACCCCTACTAAAAGACTTTTTCAGCAAACCCTAATTAAATAATTCGCGCCTTCCCCTTGAAGGGGAAAAAAGCGGTCTATCTTCGGAGCTTCCCGAAGGGTGGGATGGCGAGGTCTCGGAGCCATATCCAATCGACCAAGAGAAGAAATAATATTTCCTTATATTCAATTCCGTCACGGTTAAAACCCGAGGTAATTATTAATTATCCATTATCAATTAATGAACTGTTGCCTGTTGCCTACTATAACTGCATCCAATAATAGATCCGCACCAAAACGCACAGGGTCAGTGCAAGGCAAACCAGTCTCTATTTCCATTTGAGCGATCGCTTCTTTAGCCGTCACTTCATCTAAATGAAAAGTATTCATAGCAATACCAATAACTCGCACTGCTTCCATAGCGCCACCAGCAGCGACTACCATCTCATAGAACTCAATTACTTTAGGTAACGGTGGAATCAAAACACTGGGATGATTGCGAATATGAGTTTGATTAGCACGATGCACCAAGATTAAATCCGTGGGTTGAGTACCGCGCAATAGTGGGAGGGTAGCAGTAGAACCTGGATGCAATAGAGAACCTTGGCCTTCAATAATCAGTAAGTCGTGGGTCTTACCAAACTGCATAATCATTTGTTCCACTGCTCCAGCAGCAAAGTCAACTCGCACTGCATCTAAGGCAATACCATTGCCAGCAATCATTAAACCTGCTTGTCCTGTGGCGAGAAATTTAGAGTTTAAACCTCGGCGTTGAGCTGTGGCATTGAGTTCTAAACTGGTAGACATTTTACCGATAGCCATATCAGTACCCACTGTTAAGACTCGGCGACAAGAAAGTGTTCTAGCTTTCCCGCTGGCAATAGTTAATCCTTGAGGTTCCTGACGCACATCCCATATCCATTGCGTAGGTCGCAATAGTGGTTGAATTTCTGGATGATTTGCCAGAAAGCTATGCAAACCGTTGACTACTGATAACCCAGAAGTAACTGCTTGTTTGATTTCTCCAAACCATTCATCAGGTAAAGCACCGCCGGAAGGAGCAATACCAATGACTAATACTTCTGGGTCAAAAGCGATCGCTTCGGCAACAGAAGCAACTATTGGTATATCGCGGGGAATTTTAGTAAGTTCGGGTAATGATTTTCCCGCACATTGACGATCGATGACGGCAACAATTTCTGCTTGACTATAACGTAGTAGTGACAAGCCAGTTTTGCCTGATGTACCCTGGATGCCATTGTGTAGGAGAATTGCTATTTTACTATTTTGAATTTTTGATTGTGTATTTTCTGTAGTCATGATTTTTTAACGAATAAATTTCTTTTGTAAGTACAAGTAATAGTTAATAATGAACCTAGTATAAAAATAGAGTTCCTTTTCTAACTTAAAATCTGTAAAGGTAATTTACAAATCTCTGTATAACCTTAACTATAAGATTTAGTTTAAACTAGCATTCATTGAAAATTGTGTAATAATTTGTTAAAAGTATATTTTTAATCAATGTTCTTGACTGTAGGTTTAAAAATAATAAACCCATGAGTATATATTAATGATATCTAATGATATCTATTATTATTTTGCTCATTAGAGATAATTAAATACAAAATTTTCCTCAAAAATTAGTCAAAAGTATGCTGTTGTCCATAATATTTATTACTACAGTAAATTTTACTGCCTTAGCTGTCACAAAGATCGAAAATACTAATATTTTTAGTGCTGTTGATGGGATTTTTCAAAAGTTAGTAGTCATCCTAGAAAAAATTATCTTTTTTGATATTGCTGGTTTTCCACTAATTGTATTGTGGCTAATTTTAGGAGAAATTTTACTAACATTTCGTATGGGGTTTATTAATATTCGAGGTTTTAAACACGCTATTGATATCGTGAGAGGAAAATATGATTCCCCAGAAGATGAAGGAGAAGTTACTCACTTCCAAGCTCTTGCCACAGCTATTTCTGGCACAGTGGGTATAGGGAATGTGGCAGGTGTAGCGATCGCTATCCAATTAGGCGGGCCTGGTGCAGTATTTTGGATGACTATTGGTGGGTTATTTGGTATGACCGGCAAATTTACAGAATGTACTCTCGGTCTGAAATACCGAAAAATCTACTCAGATGGTTCTATAGCTGGAGGCCCAATGTATTATTTATCCAAAGGTCTGGCTAATATGGGATTGCGTGCAATGGGGCAAGGAATGGCCACTTTATTTGCATTCTTCTGCGGACTATCTACCCTAGTTGGTGCTAGCATTTTCCAAACTAATCAGTCTTACATCGCCGTTTCTAATGTTATACCTGGGTTATCAAATTGGGTTTATGGTGCGATCGTGGCAATATTAGTAGCGATCGTCATTCTGGGTGGAATGAAACGTATTGGTACAGTTGCTGGTAGTTTAGTACCAACAATGGCAGTTATTTATATTGTTGCTTGTCTGTGGATTTTAGGTATTAATTTTACAGAAATTCTGCCAGCTTTTGGTAAAATTTTCACTGAAGCTTTTTCTCCTTCAGCAGTTGTTGCTGGTGGTTTTGTCACAACATTTTCTATAGGGTTAAGACGATCCGCTTATTCTAATGAAGCAGGATTGGGTACTGCATCTATTCCCCATGCTTCGGCTAAAACTAATGAACCAATTCGAGAAGGAATAGTGGCTTTATTAGAACCATTTATTGATACAGTTATTATCTGTAATATGACAGCTTTAGTAATTGTAATTACAGGAGTTTATCAAGATTCTCGGGAAGGAATTGATGGAGTAAAAATGACTGCTGATGCTTTTGCTTCAGTGTTTAGTTGGTTCCCTTATGTATTGGCTTTTGCTGTTTTCTTATTTGCTTTTTCAACTATGATTGGTACTGCTTATCAAGGAATAATTTCTTGGAACTATTTGTTTGGCAGTCAGACAACTATTATTCCTAAAATAATCTATATTTTGGGTGTAATAATTGGTGCTAATGTTAGTGTTGGTGCTGCTTTATATTTTACGGATATGATGCTTTTAGCTATGGCTTTTCCTAATTTAATTGGTTGCTATTTAATGTCAGGTGAAGTTGCATCCGATCTAAAAAATTATAGGCGTTGCATAAATGCAGAATGTAGGTTTTAATAGTTTTGTGGAATGGTCATCTTGCCCGTTCCTTATATTTTCACCGCAGGCAGGATACCTACCCCACTTATATTCATCCCGCCCCTTAGCAATGCCAAAATTATATGCTTAGTTTGCAGTCAGAAGCAATTTCAACAATTAATAATTAATAATTAACAATTACCTCTCCTTGAAAAGAAGAGGATTGACTCAAAGGAAAATTTTTTCTCTCTTGGTCCATTGGATATGGTTAGGAAACCCATCCATCCCTCGACCGCTTGTTTCTCCTTTAAAGGAAAGGCTTTAAACCTTAATTATTCGGCAATAAATATAGATATAAATAATGAAATCCATCATTAATTAATGCCTATTCTTACCATTTTTACGGATATTTTCCGATTTAAATTTTGGTAATAATTCAGGTGAGAGCGATCGCCTGATATTATTTATTTTATTTGACCTTAACAAATTCATAGTCTAATTGAGCAATGCCAATTCTTTATATCTTTAGAATATAAACTAATATACTTTTATTTGAGAGTGCAATATCATATCTTGATAATTAGTGATAAAAAAACCTTCTCTTTCTTCTTCTTTTCTCCCTCCTGACTCCTGACTCCTTAAGCCATTTATTTAAACTGTTCAACCGGACATGATATAATTTCTTTTATTCCTCAACTTGATACCCCAACTCTTCTAATTGAATCCGAGACTGTCGCCATTTAGATTGAACCTTGACAAATAATTCCAAATACACCTTACCAGCAATTAACTTTTGAATTTGTTGACGTGCTGCACTACCAATAGTCTTTAACATACTCCCGCCTTTACCTATAATAATTCCTTTCTGAGATGAGCGTTCAACATGAATAGTAGCAAGAATACGAGTAATAGTTTTTTCCTCTTCTACTCTATCAATAGCGATCGCTACTGAGTGGGGTACTTCTTCGCGAGTCAACAGTAAGATTTGCTCTCGGATCAATTCCCCCATAATAAAACGTTCTGGTTGGTCTGTTACTAAGTCAGGAGGATAATAATAAGGTCCAGCTTCAAGATGTTTAATCAACAAATCTTGTAGTCCTTCTACTCCTTCTCCTGTAAGAGCAGAAAATTTCACTATTTGCCAGGGGTGAGGAGCGATAGATTGATGATAACTAGCTTCTATTTCCCGATCATCTTGAGGTTGTAAGTCTAATTTATTCAAACCTAAAATCACAGGAGTATCTGTTTTGTTGAGTAAATCTATAATATATCGATCGCCCCCACCAGCTATTACTGACCCATCCACTACCAGCAACACTACATCCACAGATTGGATTGCTATTTTAGCATTTTGAACTAATACCTTGCCCAATTGGTGATGAGGTTTATGAATACCAGGAGTATCAACAAAAATCATCTGCGCTGCTTCTGTAGTCAAAATACCACGCAGACGATTACGAGTAGTTTGAGCAACTGGGGAAGTAATAGCAATTTTTTGCCCTACCAGTTGATTCATTAGAGTAGATTTGCCAACATTAGGCCGTCCTATTATACCAACAAATCCAGATTTATATCCCGCAGGTGCTACGGGAATTATCATACTTGTGGACAATTCCATTTTTGTATTTTTTTAATTTTATATGCTTCAAAAATAACAACTTATTAAGTAAAAATTCTTTGATATCAACTGATAGATACTATACATTTTTCTTGTGTTTATCAGAATATTATCAAAATACAAGGATTAAAGTATATTATGTTGTGTGAGTCTGAAGTGACTCATCATCAGTAAAATATTAACTTCAGTGCTTACATTAATTTAATTCATGTAGTAGTACAAAGCTGAATAATTATAGCAGTCGAAGGAAAGGTGAAAACATCTCAAAAGCTGAAAACTCACACAAAGCTAGATTTTTTATTCTGCCTTCTGCGATAACAGATATCTTACTTTATTAAGATATGCTGTTGAATTTTACAGTATTTTGTAGAGTCTGATAATTTTGCCTTGTTTAATGTTCGCCAGTTACTTTTGACTTCTCTTGATTTAAAGAAGTTAATTTATTTAGGTGATCGAAAACATCAAGGGCAGAAACTTTAGAAACTTTAAAGATTTGCCAAACTAACTTGTTAGTTGATATCTGATTAAATAGATCTAGAACTAGGAAAAAAAATGAAAAAATTTTCTACATTATTAGGAAGTGTTTGTGCTTTAGTAGTTGCAAATTTACCTCTACCAGCTTTGGCAATACCATCTGATTTCGATTACAAATCTGGTAAGGAAGAGTATCATCCATTACCAGATTTGTCTATTCCTTACAGAACTTTACCCAGAAAATTTGATTTTCCAATTATTACTGAAATTGATGTTGATGACAGTATCAGTACAGATGCTCCAATAACTGATGCTTTTGTTAACAACCTACCTCCTATACCCACTGGCATTACTTTAGATGAACTGTTGCGTTACAGAGCAGAGTATACTGCTTCTATAGAAGCTTGGGGAGAAGAGGTTACAGAATGTCTGAATAAAAAACCACGATTGTTGAGAGTTAGCACAGGCAACCCAGTTATTATTAATGGAGTAGAAGGAACAATCGTTCTAAATGCTAACAATCGTGCTGTTTGTCGGTAACAAATAATGAATAATTACCTCTTCTTTTCAAGGAGAGGATTGACTCAAAAGAAAATTTTTTCTTGAAAGGTGAGGCTTTAAATCTTAATTATTCGGTAATGCAAAAAAGAAAGCTTGGCTCTAAATGAAATGAATAGAAACAAGCTTTCTTTATTTTTTTACTTTTTAAAGACAATGTCTAGAAACAAAGAAGGCTGCATAGTCAGAAGTAAGAAGTGAAGTGATGAGGTCAAGTCCTCGGTCTGTTAGTGTGTCTAGGCTGCATACATTACTGCATTTCCACCGAACACCTATTAACGGGTAGTCTTCCCGTGACCTTACCTACTTAAAGTAGTGAGAGCACTCATCTTGAGGTGGGCTTCCCACTTAGATGCTTTCAGCGGTTATCCGCTCCGCACTTGGCTACCCTGCGT
>NZ_JAAHGM010000116.1:0-10865 GCF_010692625.1 Okeania sp. SIO2C2 | reverse complement strand
TCTTCAACTGTCTTTTCAAATAAAACAAAGTCGGCGATCGTTAAAGCTATAAAAGGTTGCAGCATCATATAACCTTGCCCTGCATCTAATTGATTTCCATACGCTTTAGCTAAGTTATAAATTACTCGTTTTTCAAAATATTCTACGTTCAATATTTGCATTTCAATGATGACGGTAGAACCATTGTATAAAAGTGCTTTTACATCAAAATAACTCTCTTTTATAGTGTTAGTGACTCCAGGGTTATAGGGGTTAATTATTTTGAGATATTGAATAATATTTTGATTGTTATAAACTATGGCATTGAGAAAGCTGATGAGAATGTTTTGACTGTGAATAGAACCAAAGATTTTTTTAAAGGCAAAGTCGGTTTTGGGGCTGATAAATTTCATGGTTATATGTTCTTTTGAACTGGTATGATTTATGGTACACTATTTAATGGTAATTAAGGAGCGTTGGCGGAGCCTAGGGGTCTACCGCTTCTGCCTTCTTCAATCAGTTGAAGAGAGCAGAGAGGTTGGATGAGGGGATTAAATCCTGCCAAATTCCTTAGCAGGATATTGCTAATAATCAATTTATCTGTTATTACTTATTAATTTAAAATAACCTAAATATTATAGGAAATTATTGCTATGAATCAACTCAGCGATGCAGATAAAATTATGCTAGAAAAATTTCGCCAACTCTCATCAAAACAACGCCAAAGCCTTCGGGATTTTCTAGATTTTTTGCTAAGTCAAAATTCTTGGAGTAATTCGGAAAATTCATCGGGCAAAGAAGAGGAAAAACAAGTTTCTTTCTATGAAGCAACTAAAGAAATGGCAGGCGCTCTTGATGGTTTGCCCAGTGACTTGTCAACTAATAAGAAGTATTTGGAAAATATTGGTAAATAATGAGTCAAAAAGTCATTATAGATACAGGTGTTGTCGTAGCTTACTTGAGTAAAAGCGATAAATTTCACGAATGGGCGAAAGTTGAGTTGAGCAAAATTAATCCTCCTTTATTGAGTTGTGAAGCCGTAATTGTTGAGTCTTACTTTTTGCTCAAAGGCACTTATGGAGCTGTGGAATTTATTTTTTCTTTGTTACAGACAAAGCAGATAACAATTCCTTTTTCTTTAACACATGAAATGGTAGAAGTTGAAGCATTAATGAAGCGCTATCAAAATGTACCAATGTCTTTGGCAGATGCTTGTTTGGTGAGAATGAGTGAGTTAATTCCAGAAAGCGTAGTTTTAACGTTGGATAGTGATTTTCGGATTTATCGAAAAAATAGAAATGAAGCTATAGATTTGATTATTCCTGTTGATTTGTGATGGCATAAGTTGATGATAATTAGATAGTCTTTTTCTTTGAGAAATAAGATAATAAAAAAACTGATATTGCTTGTGGTACAATTCTTGGATGCGGGTTACAGAGTTGTTCAATTTAACGACAAAAATATTGGAGGCTAATTAATTGAAAATAGGGGGTGATGAAGTTGAAAATCTATTTTGATGTCTGCTGCTTAAACCGCCCTTTTGATGATTGGACGCAAGAGCGTATTCGCTTTGAAGGAGAAGCAGTTCTCAATATTGCAGCTAGAATTAGCTCTGGAGATTGGCAACTTATTACCAGTGAAGCGATCGCTCTAGAATTAGAAAAAATGACTGATGTGGAAAAGTTAGAAAATATCCAGAAAATCTTACAAATGGCTACAATAAAAGTTACCATTGATAGTATTATTCGGGAGCGGTCGCAAACATTAGAAAAATTAGGATTTGGATTGTATGACTCTTTCCATATTGCCTGTGCTGAAAAAGCAATGGCTGATGTTTTTTTAACGACAGATGACCGCTTGCTGAAAAAGGCAAATAATTATCAGGAATTACTCCAAATAAAATTAAGCAATCCTGTTAATTGGTTAATGAGTATTTTTCAAGAACAAGGTGAGATAGAGAATGAAACCAGTTGAGCTTAGAAGAAAAGGTTATCAAGTTTTGGTGGATAATTTAGGCCAAATTAATACTATTCGTTTTTTACAACAAGTGGGATGGGGGTATGGTGATTACACTAAAGAACGAGAAGAGTTACTTAAGGGAGTAACGCGGGAGGAATTTTTGCAAGACCTTGAGCGGATTAGAAATAGCCAAAAATAACTATTATAATGCTTGGCATAATGATCGCTCAGAAGATTGGTTTAAGGAAGTGGAGGAAGAGTGGGATGTAGCTGCCGCTGGGCTTTGCCAACCCATATTAGAATAAATAATATGAGACAGTCTTTTGCTATTAGGATAGAAGATAATATTTTTGAGTAGATTTATGGGTTGTTATGGGTAATAAGGGTATGAGTGCTGGACAGTTGTTGAAGCAGGCTAATAGGTTGAAGAGAGAGGGGCGGTTGGATGAGGCGATCGCTCTTTATCATCAGCTTATTGAAATTAATCCTAATTTTGCTTGGGCATATAATAATTTGGGTGATGCTTTTGTTAAGCAGGGAAACTTTGATGAGGCTGCTGTTGAGTATCAAAAGGCGATTGAAATTAATCCTAATTCTGCTTGGTTTCAGATGAATTTAGGTCGTTTGTTTATTCAGCAAGGTTGTTTTGAAGAGGCTATAGGTTATTTTAGGCAAGCGGTTCAAAGCAAGCATAATTTGTTATGTGAATTGAATGGTAAGCATGAAGAATGTGCTTCAAATCTCTCTACACTAACTGTAAATAATGAGCTTTTCCCAGAGAATTTATACTTTCCAGAGGAAACCGACTCTCAATGGCAGTTTGGTGACTTGGATAACCTGGCAAAGCTAACTCCTGAAACATTAAGTAACCAGCCGGAAAGAGCTAAAGTTGCCGTTTTTGTGGCGATCGCTCACCTTTACCAAGGCGATATTCAGGCAGCACAAGATTGCATTGGTCTTGCATTAGATTGGGGTTTGAGCGAACAGAGTATCAGTCAAATGATTGTTTCTGGCTTACATAAGTGGTTTGGTTGTTCTGCCACATTTACTGGTGTTCGTAACTCTTGGTACATTGGCGACTGGGAAGCTCTAGTTCAGTTGGACAAGGCAGATTTGTTTCAGCGTCCCGAACGTGCTAAACTAGCTCTGTTAGTTGCTACAGGTTATCAACAACTGGGGAATATAAATGCTTTACGACGCTGTACAGATTTAGCCCTAGAATGGGGTTGCAGCCATAACCTAGTTTATCGAGTTTTGACTTCTGGCATATATAATCTCCTTGGACGAGGGGCTGCAGTTGCCCGTCGGTACAAGCTGTCTTTAAAGTATTTTAAATTGGCTTTTGCGGTTATGGAAATTGCAAATAATCCCCAGAGAACTTTGCTGAAGTCACGAGTGAAGAAACAAATTGGACAAATACCTTCTCTTAATACTCAAAAAGTTATCAATTTAGTGTTAAACTCAGACCAATGAGAATGTCTATTTAATAAGGTGAAAGAGTCGGTTTACTACTTAGTGACTTTCAGAGGCGATCGTGGGTAGGATTTTGTGGATACAGTTCCTGGAGATGATTAAGTGCTTCGTCGGCACGGATAATTTCTTTTTCCATTTCTGATAATCGCTGATTTTCCCGTTCGAGTTCTCGAATGCGTTTTTGTAGTTGAGGGATTTCGGCTTGTTTTTCTTTGGCAGTCTGAAGTTGTTCTCGTAGGGTTGAAACGCGGGCAATGTTTTCTTGGGCGATTAAATACCATCCTTTGAACCCGTCCATTGCTTGGCGGCATTCTTTGACGACAGCCATGAGGCGGGCGCGATCAAAGTCTGCACCTCGGCAATCTTTGAGGACATTGTAGAGTTTGAGGACATATTCATTTTGTACTTGATAATCTTCATGTACTGAGCGGTTGAGATTGGGTTTAATGACCTGACTAAGAACTTCCTTCACATCCCCAGTAAAATATTGGTCTAATCCCGTGTAGGACAAAATTTCCTTAGCTATTTTTGTTGGCTCACTGAACCAATCTTCATAGTGAACAATGAAACAATCTGCACCAATATGATGCAAAGCTTCAGTATAGTTGGAAAGCCATGCTAATTCTCCAATTGCTTCAGCGTGCCCAAAACTTTTTTTTCTAGACGAAGCCGATGTGGATGGATTGCGAACAGCCATCAAGAAAATAGGAACTGTGGCTGTAGAATTAAAAGCCTGGAACCAAAGGGGTAAAATCAGAGAGGTTGCGGGATGCTTAAAACCCCATATGCTTTTTGCTTTGTTTGTATTTTTAACTATTATTTGTTTTAATTGTCTAAAAATAGCATCTTTTAAACTTCGATTGCAATTCATATTTTCATAAGGCAAAGGCAGCAGAGAGTTTGAGCCTACTTTTGGGAATATCTCTTTGAAATATATATTTGTCATATCTTCATCTTCCATCGGACTAAGAGTGTTATGAAATCTTGGTGGAACGAGATTTTCTGAAATACTCATACCTATTGATGCTAAGACTTGCATCAATACTGAAGTCCCCGACCTACCAGAACCGAGTACAACAACAACATGCTTTGTTTTTTGCTCTGAGCGATTTATTTCCACCATGGTTTATTCTTAGCTATACTATTACAAAGATTCTAACGATAAAAGAATATTATTACTCATCTTGTTTTCATTTTCCTTCTCCAAATTTCTGATCTCTTGCAAGAGCTTGCTAGTTTTTTCTTTCAATATAGCTACATCTTTTGTTTCGACTGGAATGAGAACTTCTTTTTTACTTGGAAAAAGCTTTTGCAAATCAGGATACTTTGAATACTGCTTCACGAAATTAAGTATTTTAAGACTTCGCAATAAATACTGATATTTTCTCGTATAAAACAGAAAACTGACTTCTGGATTCCAATTATTGGGGACTTTATATGACTCTGCACTTACAATAAAGTCTGTATCAAATAGGTGTTCGTCTAATTCTTTACGATCTATTTTTGGATAAATTTGATTCATTAACTTTAGTATAATTTGTTTGTAATAGTCAAAACCCCAGTTAAATTTCTTCGCAGTTTCAGTTCTACCTTTGTCATCAATAAGCATTCGATTCCAATAGTCTAGACCAGCATTTTTACTTGCGTCTTCCTCAATTAGTTGTAGCCAATTTTTTTCTCTTGCCAACGCAACGATTGGCAAGTCATTTTTCCGGGCTTTAATCGACACTTGTAAATCACACATAGGAGTTGGACTGAAATCAGAAAAATTCAAATTTATTGAATTACAGTGAAAAGCCAAGGTTCCCGTTCCAGCCAAGGTAACAAAGCGATCCTGCTCAAGACCAGTTCGTGAACCAAAAACTGCTATTCGCTCAAAATACCATTCCAAAGGTTCTCCAAAAATCGAACCATGAACACAAACAGGAACTCTATCGTTATATTTTTTTAGAGTAGTTACCATCTTGTATGAATAATCATCTGGATACAAGAAGTCATCATCTAGTGAAAAGTAATAACCATTTTTTGCCTCTGGTAAAAAAAAGAATTTTCCGGCAGCAGCTAAATCACCATGATTTTTACTCCAGGCATAAGATATGTTATCCTGTTGAACACATTCTGGAACTTCTTCATGCCCGTTCAAATAAACATAAATGCGATCAAACTGTGGTTTTAAACGCTCTAGCACTTGTGGCAATGTATTCAGCCTGCTCGGTATTGTTGCCATTCCAGCTATAATTTTTTCTTTAACTGGTGGTCTCCCAGTTTTTATTGCATTATTTATCAACTTTATGTATTCAAGATTATCATTTATTGTCAATGACCTGCAATCGTCAACGATATTCCCTACTGGGGTAGTTATGTCTTTTTTGACAGAGATAAAATGTTCAAGTAAATCATAAACTGCTATATTTGCAGGTAAATTTTCCACGCTAGGGACTACCATAAGTGCCTTGTTACAAAGAAAGAACAAGCTGTTGAGCAGTCCATGAGATGAGGGACTCAGAATCTTGTGTTGGTCACTGTTTGCTCCATCAGATTTAGAGCCTATGAATCCTACCTGTGCAGAAAAAAGGCACTCTAGTAGTTTCGGTAAGACATCGCTCTCAAAGACAGCAGACTCATCCAGAAAGAGGATTTTACCATACCTAGCAGTTTTGGCTATTTTACTCATAGGAGCTTGAGCAGACATAATTTCCGGTGGCAGCAGCCGGATCAACACGCGGGGAATAAAAGGCTTAATAACAGACAGAGCTTCCTGGGGTTGAGCCGCAGGCATCAATATCTCTACAGGCTTATGAGTGTTATAACGTACAAAAGACCCTAAAAACTTCTTCACAGAGCGGATATCTTCCCCTGCGCGAATAATTATAGATACTCCATCTGTTGCCCCCTTGCCATTTTTGCTACTGACAGGTTCCACTGCTGAACCTTCAGGACGTAAAGAATACCAGATTAGATACTCCTCAGACAAAAACCCAGCTAGAGGCGAAACCTTCTTAATATATTTCTTAGCCAAAGTCTGTCGCGCCTTTTTAGCCTCCAGTTTCTCAGCACTGACAAAATCGTGATAAATTAGTAACTTAGGCCAATAATAAATTCCTTTGTTGGGAAATTTCTGCAAACAACGGCTAGTTAACTCCACACCTTCGTGACCAAAAAGCAGCGGATCGAACCCCCCAACAGAGACAAACGCTTGTTTTTGAATCACCATATTCCCCTCAGTAATCAATACTGCGGGTAAAGGATAAACCCCCAAATCATAGTGCAAAGGAGGCCGTGCTTTTGGTGGATTAACACTCGGAAGTATTCTACCTCTAATTGCCAAGAAATCATGGTTTTCCATCGCTTCCCGTGCGTTGCTGACATACTCAGAATCCATAGTGGCATCATCATCCAGAAAAATCAAGCGATCGCCCCAAGCAAAATGCGCCCCCACATTACGCCCCTCAGAGGGCAACAAATTTATAGGAGGAGACACCCAAAGCATTGGAAAGTCAGCTAACTGCTGGCGAACTGCTTCATTACCACCGTTGTCTATGAGAATAACTTCAAACCCCGTATCAGTTTGCTTGAATACTGATTCTAGACATTGCATCAACGCCAGATCTGCATTAAAGCTGACGATAATCACCGAACTGTGAACCGACTTCTGTGGCCTTTTATCCTGCTTGGGAAAACTTTCATAGTCAACACTTTGTCGATATACAGCCATCTGTTCGCGAGCTTCATCAAACCCCTCTTGGAGATATAGCCTCCGAGCTTCCTCAAATATGGTAAATATGTTCTGATTTTGTCTCATTACTTCAAAATTCCTGATGGGAAATAACTTTCTCTTACCAACGGATGCCACGAAAGATTACATCCTTGCGAATGTTATCCTTGTAGCGCTCCACCACCCGGAACATATCTTCCATCACCTCTTCAGTCAGGTAGTGCGGTTCAACACCAATATTCACTAAACCTTGGTAAGTTGGATTGTAGTAATGTTCCTCAGACTCTTTGCGTGGATTTTCAATGCTTTTAATCTCCACATCATAACCCAATTTTGTGCCTACCTTCTTAGTCAACTCTGCCAGTTGATTAACGCTGAAAGTTTCCATAATTTGGTTAAAAATACGAAGCTCGCCAGATTTTGCCAGCGTTATTTCAGACTTGTGTACGCATTGCAGTGTGTCTTTAATATTCAGATAACCCCGAATTTGCCCACCCTTTCCATAAACAGTCAGGGGGTAACCAACAACAGCTTGGGTAATGAAACGGTTGACCACTGTACCAAATACCTCATCATAATTGAAAAGAGTCTTCAGGCGATCGTCAATCACAGATTCTTCAGTTTCCAAACCATAAACCGGACCTTGCATTAGGTCTGTCACCCTTAAGTTCCACATACGAACCCCAAACCAAAGCAAGTCAGTATCCATAATTTTTGTGGTGTGGTAGATAGACGACGCTTGTCTAGGGAAGAGAAATTTGTCTTTGCGTCCCTTATGTTCAATTTCCAGCCAACCTTCCTCAATGTCAATATTAGGAGTTCCATATTCTCCCATCGTTCCCAACTTAATAATGTGGGTACTAGGAGAATAATCACGCACTGCAAACATCAGATTATTTGTAACCAGAAGATTATTTGAGATAGTGGTATTAGCGTAGTTGTAATTAATCAAAGAATAGGGAGCAGATGGCTGCTCTGCATAATGGACAACCGTATCTGGGATACCAGTAAACTTATTATTAACAGCCCACTGATAAGAAACACTACCATCAAAAAATGCACGCATTTGATGTGGGTTAGTCAGATCGCCAATCACCACTTTGATTTCTTTACCAGTTTTTTCATGCCAAATGCTGGCTCGCTCCTGTAGAGTGGGCAAACTATAAAGCATCCTTACATCCAATTCAGTGCAAGCATTGCGCCGGAAATAGTTATCCACTACGGTGACATCATAACCGCGTTGGGAAAAGTACATAGCTGTGGGCCAACCAAGATAGCCATCACCGCCGAGTATCAGAATATGTGCCATGTTGTATTCTAGCCTCCTGTGTATTGTATATTGTTTATTATTCTGAACTAATTGTGTTTTGTCAGATTTTGTGGTAATAAGTCTGCTTCCAGAAGTTGATTCCCAAGCAGAAAATCCGTTAACTCTTTTTGAGATAAGGGCTTTTCATTGTTAGAATTATAGGGCTTTTCAACCGTTAAAGACAGAATATCTGGATAATCATATTCAATCTTGTCAGAAATACTACCAAAAGCAGGTATAACAGCAAAATAGTTTTTCAATTCATACGTTCGTCTAGTTTCCTCACTATTCATCAGTTCTTCATAGAACTTCTCACCAGGTTTAGCCCCAATGGTTACGACTTCGATAGCATCAGGGCGATAGCCGTAAACCGGAGCCAACTGCTGAATCATAACCTCAGCCAAATTTAGAATCCGAATCGCTGGCATTTTTGTCACAAAAATTTCTCCCCCCTTGGCAAGGATACTTGAATCAATAACAAGTCGGGTAGCTTCCTTAATGCTCATAATGAAACGAGTCATCTCCGGGTCTGTCAGAGTCACTGGACCACCTCGACGAATCTGTTCGTGAAAAACTGGTATAACAGAGCCTCTGGAACCAAGAACATTTCCGAAACGAGTAGAAGCAAAAACTGTCCCACTTCCCTTCAAAGATTCGCTGCTAGCTGCAGTCATCAGCTTTTCCCCCATGAGTTTGGAAGTTCCCATCACATTTGTAGGATTAACAGCTTTATCAGAGCTGGTAAAAATCACCCTTTCTACCTTTGACTCATAAGCAGCTTCAATGACATTTTGAACACCATTAATATTAGTCTGAACAGCTTCAAAAGGGGAACGCTCGCAGAGTACAACGTGCTTAAATGCCGCAGCATGAAAAACAATATGTACACCTTGAAACATTCTAATCAGCTTGTAGCGATCGCGGATGTCTGCTAGAAAGAAAGTAACATTTGTCTGTTGCTGATAGCGCTGCTGTAGAAAAAATAGTTCAGATTCGTTATTGTCTAGTCCAATTAGCTCGCCTACAGCATATTCTTCTGTAAGCTGGCGTACCAGTTCTTTACCTACAGTGCCACAGCATCCTGTCACTAATACAGATTTTTTGTTAAGGTGCGTCATATTGTTCCAGTTGTACTTTCCAATTTTATAAGATGTATACTATCATTTGAATTATTTAAAGATTTATATTGCTTAACTCCTGATATTTCAAATAATATTCTTCCAGCATTTCTTGAGCTTGAGTTAGCTGGAGTAGAAGCAGTTCGTTTTCTTTATGGAGGCTATCGGTTGCTGTTTGTTCTGCTTTCTGTCTGTCCTCCTCTCTTTTTGCCAAAAGGTAATGTCCATCCACCCCATCAAAACCCAAATCTACAGCTTTCTGATAAACCTCAACCGCCTCATCCTTTTCCCCCAACTCCAACAAAATATCCCCCAACTGCTGCCAAACTAAAGCAGATCCAGGATGCAACTCCACCGCCTTCCTCAACTCAACCTCCGCCTCCCGCCAACGTTCCAACCGCATCAACCCATACCCCAACTGATGCCTAACCACAGCAGACTTAGGATTAATCTCCACCACTAACCGATACTCAACAACAGCCTCCTCCCATCTACCCAACTGCCCCAAAGCATAACCCAAATGATGCCTCACCTCGGCTCCAGCAAAACCCAAACTAATCGCCCGCCCATACTCAACAACAGCCTCATCCCATCTACCCAACTGCCCCAAAGCCTGACCCAAACCAAACAAAACTTCACCAGACTCCCCAGACAAAACCACCGCCTGACGATAAAATTCCACGGCCTCCGACCATTGTCCCAACTTACCCAAAGCCTCAGCCAAACCCAAACAATAATCAACCCCACCGGGACTCATCTCCCAACTCCGACGATAAAACTCCACCGCCTCAGACCATTGCTCCTGCCCAGACTTAGCCGCCCCCAAATAATAATAAGCCTCTGTCTGTAGGGACGTTCCATGAAACTTCCCTGCATTTGCATACAACATATTTACCACTTTGTCAAGACACTGCTCTGCCTCCGACCATTGCCCCAACTTCACCAACACCGCTCCCAAACCAAGATAAAACTCTGGCACATCGCTCTTCTGCTTCACGGCCCGACGAAAATAACCCAAAGCCTCCTGAAATTGACCTTCACCCTGTAACAAAACCCCCAACTTGTAGAGAGACCAGGAAGCTTGAGGATTTATGGCCACAGCCTGACCAAAAGCAGCGATCGCCTCATCTATGCGCCCCACCTTAACCAAAGCCTCCCCCAAATTATGATGAGTATGGGAAAAACCAGGATTAAGAGCGATCGCCTCACGGTAAGCAGCCACAGCATCATCGAGCTTGCCCTCCCGCAACAATTGATTAGCAGTTTTGAAATTAGTTTGAACCATAATTGAAGTCAAAAGTTAAAAGTCAAC
>NZ_JAAHGM010000115.1:0-11127 GCF_010692625.1 Okeania sp. SIO2C2 | reverse complement strand
CTTTATCCTGTCTCCTGTCTCCTTTCTCCTGTCTCCTGTCTCCTGTCTCCTGTCTCCTGTATCCTGTCTCCTGTCTCCTGTCTCCTGTATCCTGTCTCCTGTATCCTGTCTCCTGTCTCCTGTCTCCTGTCTCCTGTCTCCTGTCTCCTGTATCCTGTCTCCTGTATCCTGTCTCCTGTATCCTGTCTCCTGTATCCTGTCTCCTGTCTCCTGTATCCTGTCTCCTGTCTCCTGTCTCCTGTCTCCTGTATCCTGTCTCCTGTATCCTGTCTCCTGTATCCTGTCTCCTGTATCCTGTCTCCTGTCTCCTGTCTCCTGTCTCCTGTCTCCTGTATCCTGTCTCCTGTCTCCTGTCTCCTGTCTTCTACCCCTACTAAAAGACTTTTTCAGCAAACCCTAATTAAGGTTTAAAGCCTCTCCTTTAAAGGAGAAACAGCGGTCGAGAGATGGCGCAGGAAACCTGCGCCATATCCAATCGACCAAGAGAAGAAAAAATTTTCATGATTAGTCAATCCTATGCGTTTTCAAGGAGAGGTAATAATTAATAATTAATTATTAATTATTAATTATTAATTGTTGAACATCTCCCCATCTCCCCACTTTCGCCTCCTGGCTCCCCTCCTGGGAGGGGCGGGGGTGGGTTGGGTTAGGGGTGGCTCCCCATCTCCCCATTGAAACCTTTTTAAGCATAAATAAGTCCTATAATAATAGTAGTTTCTTAAGTTTAAAAGACTTTGCAAATGCCTAAAAAACTTGATAATTTATCAATAATAATGCAAAAAAAACATCAACAATGACAGAAATTTCAGCACTTCAAATTGATTCTAATCAAATTAATCTTGTACCAGGATTTACCGTTTCATTATTCGGCACTGTAGGAGCAACAGAAGGCTTTGACTCTTATGATATTACTATCAATGAACCTCAATTATTAGAAGTTAACTTGTTCGATATTATCACCAGTGCTGATATCTCAATAAATGATAGTAATGGAAATCCTATTCCTGCTGGACCAGGAAGTCAGCCACTTTCTACCCCAGAGAATTTTACAATTCCTCTCAATCCTGGTAACTATCAAGTATTAGTCTTTCAACCACTTAATGATTTTCCTCTAGGAGGTACAAATTATCAACTTGATTTAACCTCTATTAGTTCCAATAACCCACCAATTAATCCGCCAGTAAACCCTCCCATCAACCCTCCTGGTTTTACCGATAATAGTAATGATAGTATAAATACAGCAACTCCTTTAGGTCGTATAGTTCCCGAAATACCCATAACTCGCTCGGGTACAATTAATGATTTTGACACAGTAGATTACTATCGCGTTACAGTTGAGCAACCCATAACTTCAGGAGTTGCCTTGCAAAATATTACTGGCAATCTTGATGTAGATGTATTAGATAGCAATGGTAACTTAATTGCCCGCGGTAACAACTTAGGACCGTCAAATGAGGCATTTCAGTCAGGTTTATTAACCCCCGGCGAATATTTTATCAATGTTTTTCAGACTGCTCCTGGTATTACCAGTAACTATGATTTAAGTCTGTTTCCAGCAAGTGCAAATATTAATCCTCCACCACCCCCTAATCCACCAACACCACCAAACCCTAATCCACCAATACCACCAAACCCTATCCCACAGCCACAAATCATTAGTTTTGATGGACAGATAGATGGAAGTGATGAAGTTGTGAGAAATCGTGAAGACACAAGTTTCATTTTTAAAGAAGATATTCAGTTAATTGCTACACCAGGTGTTCCATTAACAATCGATCTGATTGGTATAAATAGTGGTTTTGACCCTTTATTAGAAGTTTATCAACTTCCCTCAAATTCTCCTGTGCTTCAGGCTAACCAACAAGCCATTCTAGTTGCAGCTAGCGATAATAGTGGTGGTGGTGTTAATGCTAGAATTGGGCCGGGAGTTCCATCAGATGTAACAATTCTTTCACCAGGAACCAATACTCCCATAAGTGTTCCTGCGGAGTTAACTTTAGCACCAGAGTTTCAATATCTATTGCGTCTGACTTATACAGAGCTACCTATTATTCCTATTGGAGGTTTTTCTTTAAATGCAAGTGTCCCTGACGGTTTTATTAGTCTTGCTCCAGTTAGATTAGGAGTCACTGTGGCCGATCCGATTGTTGCAGGAAATCCGCCAATCAATGGGTTTTCTGATGGAGTAAGTTTTTTCTAAAGTAATAGGGAACAGGGAGACACGGGGACGCGGAGACAGGGAGACAGGGAGACACGGGGATGGAGGCTTTGAATTTATGATTCAAGGTTGACTTTTTACCATTTTAGTCAGAGCAAGAGGGATGCTTATTGGCTGAGAAATCGGCAAATTTTGGTAAATTTTACTGTTCCAAGACCCCCTCATATAGAATCCGGTTGAATAGTTATTGTATAGTTGGGAGTAGGGGAGTAGGGGAGTGGGGGAGTGGGGGAAATTAAATATTGAAGTAATTATAGAATTATCAACATATACTATATAACCGGATTCTATATCATCTCCTGTTCTCTCGCTCATCGTTAATCTACAATACTTTGAAACAGTCTTGCCCTTTCAAGGGGATGAAAAAAAATATAAAGTTCAATATTTTAAGCCTCTGACTTTAACTAGAGGTACTGATAACTGATAACTGATAACTGAAATGACCTTGTTGCAGGATGCGAAACCAGGTTGGTAGGAAAGCTATAGCAGCGAACAATGAAAAAAAATATTTCCCCTGATTCGGTTCGTTATCCGCATAAGTCCTAACCTATCTGCCTATTGTCTATTACTATTAAGTTATCTCTTTTGATTGATGCAAAAATCAGCTTTTTGTGTTACGCTGTAATACGTCATTAGAGAATAGTTAAAAAATCTGTAGTTTTTAGGTGGTATTTCTCAGGAGATGCTAATAAAAGCGGCAAACAGACGAGTTATAATTGCCTTCTGTCAAATGCTGAGAATAGTTCGGTTATCTCTCTGTTCTTGGAGTTGCCTCTTCAGAGCTGGTTGAGCCATGATCGATGTATGGGAAATAAATTAAATAATAATTTTACCAAGATTTGCGGAAATAGTGAAAGATAGACTGTAGTTAATCTAAGTCTCCTAGTAGTTTTAACGAAAAATTAAAATTTCTACCTACAGGATGAACATTCTGCCTTTAAATTTAGTCTGAATTTGTATTACAAAGAAGAAAGGCGGACTCATACTGAGTTTACTTTAGTAGAGGAAAGAAAGCATAATTATTATCAATGCAAATAATGTAAAAATTAGATTTACCTTATAAGTCCATTCAGCGAAGAAAAAAGTTTCAATTATAAAATTTTTACTACTTGATGGCATTTGTGTAGAGATGGGAAAGCTTATTCTCATGTAGTTGTATCTCAAATTCTTCCCATTGTAGGAACACACAATAACTACTGCGATATTTGAAATAAGGGGTTTATGAAAAAATGTCAACACTAAATCAAGAAAAGAAGAAAACTCAAAAGACAAACAAATCAAGTGCTCGCTCCTACTCCTCAATGGATACAGTTCGTACTTATTTACATGAGATTGGCCGTGTACCACTTCTGACTCGTGAGGAAGAAATTGTGTATGGCAAGAAAGTTAAGTACATGATGGAACTTTTGGAGTTAAAGGAAAAATTAGAGGAGAAGCTAGACAGAGCAGCAACTCACCAAGAATGGGCAGAATTTTTACACTTAAGTGAAGAAGCACTAAACCAAACAATAAAGCATGGTCGCCGTGCCAAGCAAAAAATGATTGAAGCTAACCTTCGCTTAGTAGTAGCGATCGCTAAAAAGTACCAAAAACGAAATATGGAATTCTTGGATCTGATTCAAGAAGGTACTTTAGGTTTAGAGCGAGGAGTCGAAAAATTTGACCCCATGCGAGGTTACAAATTTTCTACTTATGCTTACTGGTGGATACGTCAAGCAATTACCAGAGCGATCGCACAACAAGCTCGTACTATTCGCTTACCTATTCACATTACTGAAAAGCTCAACAAAATCAAAAGAGTTCAGAGAGAACTAATTCAAAGCTTGGGTCGTACCCCAACTCCTTCTGAAATTGCTCAAGCTTTAGAACTAGAACCTTCTCAAATTAGAGAATATCTCTTGATGGCCCGCCATCCTATATCGTTGGATTTACGAGTAGGAGATAATCAGGACACTGAATTGCAAGAACTTTTAGAGGACGAAGCATCTTCTCCAGATGACTATATTACTCGTGAGTTGTTGCGCCAAGACTTAAATACTCTACTAGGAGAATTGACCGATCAACAACGTCGTGTATTAATATTACGTTTTGGTCTTGAGGATGGTAGAGAAATGTCCTTGGCTAAAGTGGGAGAGAGACTACAACTTAGTCGCGAGCGAGTCCGTCAACTAGAACATCAAGCTCTGGCCCATTTGCGTCGTCGTCAAGCTAAGGTGCGGGAATATGTCGCTAGTTAGGTATTAAAATCTGCCTAAAATCGATCCCTCTATTGTCAATACCAAATTTTGATCGTTCCTTGTAGAGATAGTTATTTTTAATGATTATCTCTACAAGGATTTTTTTTGATTTATTATCTACCTTTAGTAACTATTGGAAGAAATAACTTTTGTTAACAGTTGAGAAACTAACACAATTTGTTAAAAAATAGATTTTTATCCTTTTCTACAGATATGATAATGATGTAGATAACAATTAAGTAATATTCGTGATTTTTAGGTTAGTGGCGATCGCCACCTACTTAATATTGACCTATAGTACAGCAAATAGGCCAATAGTACAGTATAAAACTATTTCTCTTAAATTCAAGGAAGAAAGGCCAAAGTTTTCCTCACAAACAAATGAAGATCGTACATTGCTCAGTGATGGAATTTACCTTTTTGGTAAGTCTTCTCAACCAGAGCAAATTCAGAATGAGTATTTTGTATTTCAGTTAGAAAATGGTAAGGTAATAGGCGCTCTTTATCTACCCCATTCAGCTTTTTATTGCTTTTATGGATTTTATAAGCAAAATAGCTTAGATGTAAAAGTTGTAGATAGTTATGATAATACTGCTTCTGACTACATAGTAGATTTAGAGAAATATTACCCCATAAATCAAGTTAGTGAGAATGATGCCAGAATATTAAATACTTGCCAAACTAACTATCAAAATTTGGCTTGGTAATACTTGTTGTTAAAACTCAAAGCTCAAAAGTTAGATTTTATGGACTTAAAACTTGGAAGCTATATTCAATAACTAATAATTAATAATTAATAATTAGTAATTACCTCTTTTTGAAAGGAAGAGGATTGACGTTTAAGGAAAATTTTTTCTTTTTTCTCCTTTATAAGAAGGAGAGAGTTTAAACCTTAATTATTTGGTAATAATTCAGCAATTATTCAGCAATTATTTAACATTATCGGGAACAAAACTAATTTATGCTGATTAAGATTTTAATCGAATCTAAAGTTTGCCATTTTAACTAATTCTTTGTTCCTACTAATATTAATACTCAATACCAGGTTGCGCCCTCACACCTTGCTCTCTAAAAGGATGCTTAACCATTTTCATTTCTGTAACTAAATCCGCCCTTTCAATTAATTCTGGAGGGGCACCCCTACCTGTAAGAATAACATGAGAATCTTCAGGTTTCTCTTCTAACCCAGCCAACAAATCTTCTAACTTTAAATAACCCAATTTCAAACTAACATTCACCTCATCAAGTAATACTAATTTAAACTCTGGGTTGCGGATATAAGACAAAGCCAAATTCCAAGCTTCATAGACTTTTTGAATATCGCGATCGCGGTCTTGAGTCTCCCAAGTAAACCCTTCCCCCAAAGCATGAAAAGATATTTGTTCGCCCCATTTAGTAAACACTGCTTTTTCTGCGGGTTCCCAAGCACCTTTAATAAATTGAACAATTGCCACTCGATAACCATGACCCAAGGAGCGCATCACCATACCCAATGCTGCTGTAGTTTTGCCTTTACCGTTACCAGTATTGACAATAACTAAGCCTTTTTCCAGAGCAGCTTGAGATACTCGTTGTTCTTGTACTTCTTTGCGGCGCTGCATCTTCTGTTTGTATTGCTCAGGAGTTAGGGATGTCATTTCAGTTAACAGTTATCAGTTATCAGTGTACAAAATATTTTTTTATCACAATTAGTATTAATTTGTCAATTTAGTGATTTTGACTGATTTTTATAGATAATTGTATGATAGACGTATTCAGAAAATAAACTTGCCCTTTATTTGCTATAAAGTAGAGTGTAATAACTCAAAAAATCATTTGTTTCGGGAATGGGGGGTGTGGGTAAAACCGAACTTTCCCGTCGATACGCTCATGCTCATAAGTCTGCTTACCCTGGTGGTATCTGTTGGTTGGAAGTACCTGCGGAGAATGTGGGTATTCAGATTCTCATGTTTGCTCAGAATAATCTCGGACTTATTCTCCCGGAAGAGGAAGAATTACCCGGAAAGTTGCACTACTGTTGGCAACATTGGTGTGAGGGAGAGGCGTTACTTATTTATAATGATGTGACTGACTACGAAACTCAGGTAAAGCCTTTTTTGCCTCCAGACTTGGCAGGGGAGTGAGGGAGCAGGGGAGTAGGGGAGATCGAATTTTGTCTGCTCAGTTTTTCTGATAACTGATAACTGATTCTGGAGCAGGGGAGTGAGGGAGCAGGGGAGTAGGGAAGATCGAATTTTGTCTGCTCAGTTTTGCTGATAACTGATAACTGATAACTGATAACTGAAAAAGTTCGGGCCCGAATCTGTGTCTAGCTTTTCTTTTCCTCAATTAAGCAACTCCATAATCAGTATATTCCCGCATTTCAGGAGCTTGAAATCCCAGAACAATATCTTCTTTTGGCACTCCTCGCTCCACAAGTTCTTGAGCAATTCTGATTTCAGTCATATTTTGCTCTACCCAAATCTTTTCTCCTTTAATATCCAAATGTAAAACACAACCATAAGCTCGCCGATAACCATCCCATCCTACATTCATCACTATATAATGGTCTTGTTTTGTATCAAAAACCGTGTAAGAATCTATCTGACCATTTGATATGGGGATGGCAGCATAAACTGTTAATAAAGACTGAATAATATTGCGATAAAATTCTAAGGTATCCATTGTACAATTACCTCCTGTATTGAGTCATAAATAATTAGTTTTATTTCATACCTTTCTAAGGATATTTGTGCAAATTCCCACTTAAAAAAAGTGTCATAAGCAACCACAGGTGAGGATAAAAAAAAGAAGATTCCCTATTTCAATCGGAATACTTTCCTACGGAATGCTGCGCAAACAGCTAGAGACACTGATAACTGATAACTGATAACTGATAACTGAATAGTTGCTCTGCACCTAAATCAATTTCAAATTTAGTTCCACCTACTTCCAGTAGCAGAGGATCGTCGGTTATCTGCCATTCCTCCTTTTCCAAAGCAATTCTAACCACAGCATGAAATTTATCCTTAGCGCCCATTTTTACCCTTCTCTAATTTACTTATTATAATATAGTCATAATCATCATCTTCAGGATTATCCCAAATTTTCTGAAAAGCTGCTTCAGACAGTTGAGTAATAGAATTAGTAAAATTTTGCTGTTGTTGTCGCTGAGACAAAAAATCCACAAAATCTACTATTTAGGAAACTTTATCTGGAGGCAAACTCCGGATTTTGGCAATTAGTTTTTTTCCGACTCGGTGTAAATGAATGTTTGTGTTTGTCATTAATTTATATCAATATTATGTGTCTTATCCTCAAATTATGCTATATAACATAGAATATATATGAGCGCACCTTTCCCATTATCTAAATAATAGCAAAAATTGATTTAAAATTAACCCTTTACTCAAATTTTTTTGTAGGAAATATGAATGGGAGCAATCGCGTAGCGGTGCGTAGCACTATCGGCTGCCCACTATGTTAAAATAAACAACATTAAATTATCAATAAAGGAGGTAAAAATTGAATCGGGAAATACACGAATCACAACAAAATTTATCAGAATAAATTTATGCAATTACCAACTACTACTAACTCCTTAGACACTTTTCTCCAACAACCCAATATCGAAATTTCTCCTGCTTGGGAATTCATCCATGGACAATCCAAACAAAAACCGATGCCAACTCTGTTTCATTCCCGCCTCCAACGAAACCTCGTCAACACCATTAATAATAAAACCCAAGCTTATGAAGCCATTCAAGAACTCAGGTGCATCATTCCTCCCTTATCTCCTGTGCCAGATATTGTGGTTGTAAAAAGTGATCGCCTTGGTGATGAAGACGGTCCACTGCAAGGTTCACCGGACTGGATAATTGAAATTAGTTCCCCAGACCAAAGCACATTAGACCTACAGAACAAAATTCTTCACTGTTTGGGTAACGGAACTCAGCTTGCTTGGTTAATTGATATTCAGCGACAGCGAATCTGGGTTTGGGAAAACCAAGAACTACCATTGGTCTTTACTGGAACTGAGATACTCCCCACTCTTGACAATATCTCAGATTTGACAGTGGAAAAAGTCATCGCTATGACCCAACAACGATAAAGCTAGTGCCGCTACGCGGAAGTTAAAAGTTAAAAGTTAAAAGTTAAAAGTTAAAAGTTAAAAGTTAAAAGTTAAAAGTTAAAAGTTAAAAGTTAAAAGTTAAAAGTTAAAAGTTAAAAGTTAAAAGTTAAAAGTATTGATTGGTAAGGCTTTTAGGATTTTGTAACTGGTCAGTTATTTCTGCCATTCTGCACTAGATTAACCTTAAGGAAACACAACAGTAAAATGAAAAAAATCATTTTCTAAAGCTCAAAAAATTTTCCCAGGTTTATCGGGTTGCACTAGGAAAAAACCTATGATAGTATGTAATCACTGGGAGGCGTTCGGCCTTATTCATGACTTTTTATTCAACAAAGAACCACAATCAAGAAAACTATTAGACTCTTGAGGAAGAACAAAACAACTAAAAAGCGATCGCTAACTCATCGTGAACACCTAGAACATATCATTTTCTAAAGCTCAAAAAACCCTGGCTGAGGGGATTGCATGAGGAAAAAAACCTATGATAGTATGTAATTATTTGGAGGCGTTCGCCCTTACGCATGACTTGTTATTCAACTAAAAATCAAGAGAAACTAGAGACCCTTCAACAAGAACAAAAACAAAAGAGAAAGGATGTCAAATACAATCTATAATCAAAATAACGCAAATCTTATTATAGATTGAAAATGCTACCAGTTGACCAAGCAGAGTCAATCATTTTAAACCTAGTACAACCCTTAGATTCCCAGAGGGATGTAGAAAAAGTAGACCTATTAACAGCATCAGGGCGCATATTAGCCACCCCAGTCACCAGTAAGCTTGATTTTCCCCACTGGGACAATTCAGCAATGGACGGCTATGCAGTAAAATTTACAGACGTCAAACACTCTAGTCCCGAAAATCCAATAACCTTAGAAATAATAGAAGAAATTCCAGCCGGGTATCAACCCCAGCAGCAAATTCAACCAGGACAAACAGCTCGTATATTTACAGGTGCTTGTATGCCGGCAGGAGCAGATACAGTAGTTATGCAAGAAGTAACTCAACGACAAGGCAACAAAGTACTCATCCAAGAAACTCCAAGACCCCAAGAATTTGTACGATATCGAGGTTCATTTTATACCGCTGGTACTCCCTTACTCCACCCAGGAATTATCTTAGGAGCTTCAGAAATAGCAGTATTAGCAGCACTTCAATGTCCAGAAATAACAGTTTATCGCTTACCTAGAGTCGGAATATTGTCCACAGGCAACGAATTAGTCACACCAGACGAACCCCTACAACCAGGTCAGTTAGTAGACTCAAATCAATATGCCTTAGCAGTAGCTGTAGCACAGACAGGTGCAGAAGTAATACGACTAGGTATTGTCCCGGATGAACGAGAAATATTGAAAAAAACCATAGCTGAGGCGATCGCAACTACAGACTTTTTACTGTCCACCGGTGGAGTATCAGTAGGAGACTATGATTATGTAGAAGATATTCTCACCGAGTTAGGAGCAGAAATTCATATTCATTCTGTGGCAGTTAAACCAGGAAAACCATTAACCGTTGCTAAATTTGCTGATGCTCAATGTGTATATTTCGGTTTACCAGGAAACCCCGTTTCAGCCTTAGTGAGTTTTTGGCGATTTGTCCAACCAGCACTAAAAAAATTGGCAGGAGTAGAGCAAGCAGCATGGGGGCCAGAATTTGTAAAGGCGCGATCGCTTCAAGATTTACATTCCAACGGAAAACGAGAAACTTATCTATGGGGTCAGCTAAAATTAGGAAGTAATGGCCATGAATTTCAACTTGCTCAAGGCAGTCACAGCTCTGGAAATTTAATTAATTTAGCGGGTAGTACAGGTTTAGCAGTTATACCATTGAATCAAACTTCGATCACCGTAGGCGAGTCAGTACAAGTGTTAAAAATAAGTTGATAGTCATCAACATCAAGAAAATTAAAAAGTAATTAATTATGGAACAGTTAACAACCAGTCAACAAGAGCAAATACGAATTTTAATTGTGGATGATGACCCAATGATGCAACTTTGGTTAGAGCAAGTTTTGAGTGATTATCCCAATATTGAAGTAGTAGGTTTAGCAGAAAATGGTAAGTTGGGTGTAGCAGCAGCGATCGAAAAGAAACCAGATTTAGTCGTTATGGATATTGCTATGTCAGAACTTGATGGCATTGCAGCTACTCAGCAAATTAAGGAAAAACTCCCAGCTACACGAGTGGTTGTACTCATATCTCACGATAGTCAACAAGAAGTCATGGGTGCATTATCTAGTGGAGCAGATGCTTATTGTGTAAAGGGGGCAAGTGTAGAAAGGTTGATATCTGCTATTACTGCTGCTATAGATGGTGCTACTTATCTCGATCCACAAGTGGGGAGAATGGTTATTCAAAATTTGCAACCAATATTGCCATCGCTTCCAGAAAAATCAGCTAATTTGTCTTCTATTGGACTTTGGACAAAAAGCAAAATAGTTAGTGTAATAATTACGCTAATCATATCTGGCAATGTTCCTCTGTCTCCAGTGAATTTAATCACTGAAAAATAGAAATAATTGAGAGTGATCGCCGACGGGGATGCCAACTTTTAGTTATTTT
>NZ_JAAHGM010000114.1:0-11607 GCF_010692625.1 Okeania sp. SIO2C2 | reverse complement strand
AGTAAAGTTTTTGCCTAGATATTTCTCCCTGAAGAACACTCACTTTCAAAATCTGGATTTTTTTTAACTATTGTCCAATAGTAATGTTGAGTTGAGATACACTCAGGGGAAGCGATCGCTATGTTGTAGGATGCTTGAGTAAAGTTTTTGCCTAGATATTTCTCCCTGAAGAACCCTCACTTTGAGCATATGGATTTTTTTTAACTATTGTCCAATAGTAATGTTGAGTTTAGATACACTCAGGGGAAGCGATCGCTATGTTGTAGGATGCTTGAGTAAAGTTTTGGGCTAGATATTTCTCTCTTTTTTAACACAGAGCGATCGCTCTTGATATAGCGCTGTGCGCAGGCAACAGGCAACAGGCAACAGCTCCGGAAGGGGGAATAAATTGCTGATAATATAAGACTTTTAGCTATTTGGCCTCTCCTGCAATTTGTAAATATACCAGCGCTCATTGCTATATTTCATATCATGTCCGTTTAATTGGACTTGAAGAAGGAGACAGGAGACAGGAGACAGGAGACAGGAGGAAAATTACATGGGGATTCGCTCCCCCAAGTAATGCGTGAACACCCCCGTTGACGGTGGGGTATTAAACCCACAAAGAAAATGATAAAAAAATTCTTCAATCGTCATAACTACGCTCATCTTTGTAATTCTTTCTCCTCCTGACTCCTGACTTCCCCTCCTGGGAGGGGCGAGGGGTGGGTTGACTCCTGTCTCCTAAAGACTTAACCATTCTATAGCTGTTTAACCGGATTTGATATCAGTCTAGTAGGGTGCGTTAATGAAATGTAAAGCAGCATGATTATGATACCTGGTTAATTAAAAATGGTGCGTTACAACGGATTGTTAAATACCTTATGATAGCGAGTAATTAGGGCTTGCTGATTACAGCAGTTTTCTAGTTGATGAGGTACAAAGTTGTATTGCTCTAGGCAACAGGCAACAGCTCATCTGGCAACAGGGAATATAGGAATAAATAGTCTTATAGCTGTACCTCACGCTTCCTCAAAAGTGCTGTAATATCATGTCCGGTTGAACAGTTATAAATAAACGACTAAGGAGTCAGGAGACAGGAGACAGGAGACAGGAGGGTAGAAAGAACACAGAAGAAGGAGAAAGTTTTTTTATCACTAATTATCCGGACATGATATAAAACACAAATACGCTAACTGTCGTTAGGTTTCGTTAAGTTGGGCAGGTTTTGGGTGACGATTCTCACCCATCTTTCCATCCCCCCATCTAATATCATGTCCGGTTAAACAGTGATAAATAAATAACTGCGGAGTCCTCAGGAGTCAGGAGTCAACCCACCCCTCGCCCCTCCCCCTCCCAGGAGGGGAAGTCAGGAGAAAAGAGGGAAGGAAGAAGAACAACTGGAGTTGAAGGAGAAAGTTTTTTTATAACTAATTATCCGGACATGATATAAATCTAAAAGTATTTACAGATAAAGGTTTTCGCCTTTTTGGGGTCGAATTGCAGTGCCTGGTTTTCAGCTCTTCATGCTCAAAAAGGAGCGTATTTTAGGCGCATAGTTGGGCAGAAAAATCAAAGGACAATTCTTACTGCTACCTCCTCGTTCATTCCCTTTTCTCCCCTCCTGGGAGGGGGAGGGGGTGGGTTGTCTCCTGTCTCCTACCCTCACCCATAAGACTTTTGAGCGCAAACCCTAATTAATGCCGTCTAACACACCCTACTGGACTCTCAAGTCTCTACCGAATTCTGACTTCTACAGGACTTACGCAAAGGCACTATTTATAGAGTGTATTAACTATTGCACAATAATTTTAAACACTATATATGGCGTATCTGCGTAAGTCCTATTCTATTTCAACTCCTCTAATACCTCAGAAGTAATCGGATTTTCACCCTTTTTCAACGCCGAAATCCAACTTTGACGTTTTGCTTTTTCCTCCCCATCTTTCACCGAATCTACGAATACTTGAAAATCAGAAATCGCTCCCTGATAATCCCCTGTTAATACCCTCGCTAAACCGCGACTATCCAGAATTCCACCATCATTAGGACTTAATTTTACTGCTTTTTCACAGGCAAACATCACATCTTCAGCCTGATTATATAAGCTACCAAACCAACAGATTGAATTCCAATCCCAAGCACCTATTTCTAAGTCTGAATCTAATTTTTGTGCTTGCTCATAAAGACTAATTGCCTGTTCTATTTTTCCCTCTTTTACTAATTTTTTTCCCTGTTCTACTTTGCCAGGAGCAGCTAACTTTTTCGCCACAACTTCTGGGTCTGTTTCTATTATTTCTGTATCGGGGTCAAGGTCAATAATTTCTGGTGATAATTTTTGGGCTTGTTTGAAGATAGAAATTGCCTGCTCTATTTTGCCCTCTGTTGCCAGCCTTCTTCCGTGTTTTACTTTGCCAGGAGCAGCTAACTTTTTTACCACAACTTCTGGGTCTGTTTCTTTGGCTTTTGTATCAGGATCGAGGTCAATTTCTGGTTCCAATTCTTGGGCGCGTTTTAAAATAGAAACTGCTGTTTTTATACTTTCTTTTTCAGCTTTTTTTGCAATATTTTTAGCTTCAGCAATTACACTACGATGAACCGGAAGTTCCTCGCAAGTTCTCTCATATTTATCCAAGCTACTGTTCATATACCGCTGCCACTCCTCTGCTGTTAAATTCCGACTGAGACGGCGACAAGCTTCTGCAATTAAAGCTTTTGGCGTTGCCCAATGGAGGCGGGCGGTTTTGTCACTACTTGCAGTGGCAATGGTTTCACCGTCGGGGCTAAATGCTACTGCTGTTACCCAGGACTGGTGGTTGAGAGTAGCTAATTGTTTGCCAGTATCGGCATCCCAGAGGCGGGCGGTTTTGTCACTATTTGCAGTGGCAATGGTTTCACCGTCGGGGCTAAATGCTACTGCTGTTACCCAGGACTGGTGGTTGAGAGTAGCTAATTGTTTGCCAGTATCGGCATCCCAGAGGCGGGCGGTTTTGTCACTATTTGCAGTGGCAATGGTTTCACCGTCGGGGCTAAATGCTACTGCTGTTACCCAGGACTGGTGGTTGAGAGTATGCAGATGATCTGGTAGTTGACTTAGCCCCTTGCGGATAGCTCCATCGGCTGCATTTTGGGGTAGAAATGAAAACTGACTGCTTAAAAATTTCCTGACCACTTTCCGCCACCAAGAATCTCGCAATTGTTTCAATTCTTGGATTTTGTGCATTGACTGAACTCCCAACAAAACACTTGTGTCATAAAGGTTATAAGTTCTGACAATCTCTGCTTTTCCTGCTATCTGACGGGTCAAGGATACTTCAGTATTATGTTTAGCTATCTTTTGTTGTATCCAAGCATAAGCAGATACCCCACTCATTAAAACTAAAGAAACCAATAAAATTTGATTCCGCTTTTGAGCTAATTTCCTAGCTTTTTTTTCTTGTTCTAATTCCTTTTTTGTACGCTCCTCTTCTTGTTTTTGTAGATGACTTCTTAAAATTTGACTCTTCTCAATAAATTCATAAGCCACCCCATCCAATAAAGCCATTTCACCATATTTTTTCAGATATTCTTCTGCTTTAGTTAACTGACCTTCCCGTAATAACAAACCCTCTTTTTTACCATCTTTTTTCCACTCGGCAGCATCAGCTTCAATTTTCCTTTCTAATGGCAAAGTTTCTTGATATTCTTCTACCCATTCCCTCAAAGTTTCCCAACTTCTAATTAAATCCTCGTGAACAATATCTAATAATGTTCCCTCCTCCGACTTATCTTTAGTAATTAACCGATTATTATGGTCAGCAAACTTATCACTAACTGCCGACAAAAGCTCTAAACTATGTTGTTCATTAGGCAATTTTTCTAATATTACTCGTCTGCGAGTATCTGTTATTTTTCCATAACTTATTGGCTGTTCTCCAGGCTGAACTAATTCTAAAAATATTCTCTTAGCAACTGACTTTTCCTCTTTACTCAAACTCTCAAAAACTTCATTAGCTCGCTTAGTAAAAGTACCTTTAATTCCACCCAACTTTTTATAAGTTGCTAGAGTTAAATATTTACTTTTATCTTCTCCTTGAGTGGCAGATTTCCACAGTGCATCGAGAGTATATTGTAAGAGAGGTAAACTACCAGGATTACGCAGAAAATCTTCCGTAATTTGGGCAACTAATCTCGGCTCAACTCCCATTCCCACTAATTCCGCTGGTTTTTCTATTGCCTCTTCTATTTCATCTTTTTCCAAGGGTATTACTAATAGTTGATGCTGCTTAATTTGATTAGCTAACCCTGCATATTCAGAACATCGGTCGAGAAAATCTGCCCGCATTCCCAATACCACACAAAATTTATCGGATTGCTTTTCCAGCGCTTCCAAAAAAACATTAAAAAATTCCTGTCGTTCTTGTTCTTTTTGTTCTTGACCTTGACAGAGAGTAAAAGCTTCTTCAAACTGGTCAATTATCATTACTACCTTTTCGGCTTCAGCTACATCAATAAACTAAATTAATTTCTCAGTTAAATTCTCTGTTTTTTTGCCTTCTATATTATAGGGGTGAGGTTCAGTTTTAGATCCCCCCCCGCCCCCCTTTTTAAGGGGGGAGTCTTCAATTTCTCCTTTTGTAAGGGAGGAGCCGTCAAATTCCTCTGCTGTCGCCCTTTCTAAGGGAGGAGTCTTCAAAGTCCCCGTTTCTAAGGGGGAAGCCTTCAAAGTCCCCCTTTCTAAGGGGGATTTAGGGGGATCTTTCATAATTGCCTGTTGCAAACTTTCCAAAGGAGATGAACCAGGAGTAAATGGTTTAATATAAAACCATCTATCGCTCCCCGATATTTTTTGCCCCCGCTTCAATTGATATAACAAACCTGCCCGTAATAAAGAAGATTTTCCACTTCCCGAAGCTCCCAAAACTGCCACAAAATTATTAGTTCTGACTCGGTCAATTAATTCATCAGTTAATCGAGTTCTACCATGAAAAAATACTGCATCATTTTCCTGCTGCTGAAAATAAGATAAACCACGATAAGGAGCAATATTTTTCCAGCGATCATCTATCGGTTGATGAGGAGTATTAGTAGTAAGAATAATCGCATCCCCAGAATTATGAAACATGGGTGCTTGAGATGTCTGAGACATATTTTGTTTGATAAAATCTGCCAAAATATAATTAGTTACCCAACCATCAACATAATTTTCTGGGTTTAAACCTTCCAGTAATTTTGCCGTAAAAATACCATGTTCCTCACTCAATTTTTCCACACTTGTTTCAAAGGAACGAGAAGCAGTAATCAAACAACGACTTATTTGTTTTCCCTCAGTTCCAGGGTCAGCTTCTTGGTCAAAATTCAATAATTCTCCACTAAAACAACAGTCTAAGCAAACTATTTGTTTTTTAACCGGACTCTCTTGTAATATTTGTTTTAACCAATTTAAAGAAAGACCATAAATATTTCTCTTGAGTTGAACATCACTGGTAACCAAAAATCCTTCTCGAATACCTCCTTTTGTTGTTACATATCCATGTCCGGCAAAAAAGAGTAAAGCTACATCAGGAACTTCATTTTTTATAGGTGGATTAAATAAATTAATAATTGCTTGTTGGAGGTCATTAATCTTAACTATACCATCAGAAATAAATCTTTCTTTACCTTCCTCGTTATAGCCTTTTGGCAAACGTTGGACTCGAAATTCACCAGATTTTTCTAAAATATTGGCAATAGATTCAGCATCTTTAACAGGAGCTTTAAGGTTTAAATCTCCAGGTTCTGCTTTGATAAGAAACGGATAAAAATTAATTCCAACCACTAAGGATTCTCTAGACATAATGATTAATTATTAATTAAAATTTTAAATAAATTAAGATGGATAATTATTAGGATTTTCTATCAATAATCCCTCATTCAAAACAGCTAAATTTAGTTCATTGTCGGCTGAGACAAAAGTAATACCAGGTAAATTATAAGCTAAACAGAGCGAATTAATATTACAACCTGCTGCTAACTGAATCGCATCATAACCGTACGAAAAAAACTATTATTTGAACACTGCCGTTGATATCGGCATTAATCACTTTACCTGTTCCACTTCTAAACAAACCGCGTTTGACTCGTTTTCCCACATAATTCTCATGACGCCTGGGCAATTCTAAATCAAGTGCAGAAGTTTTACTGGTGTAACTTTCTTCTGTCTCCATAACTTTGATACCAGCAAGTTCACATTTATAAGTTATCTGTTGAATTAGCTTAGAGTGTGGTATTTGGGTAAAGTTTTGATTGTTTTTTTTACCGATGTTTGCACCTTGTTTCCAATTATCATTTTTTCCAATTACTACAGTACCAATATTGTTTGTGGTTAGATACTCAACCACTAAGAAACTGGTGTTATGTAGATAATTCTGCTTCATAAAACCGATATAAAACGTCATAAGCGAGACATTTTAATGTTTACTTCCTGCTTTCCTACGGAATGCTACGCAAACCACCGGAACTGTCGGCAGCACTCCGTCCACAGGCATTGACGGTCAAGCCGACCGCATCTCTCAAATTTATACTTGCATTCAGATCGCGATCTATAGATATTCCACAATCAGGACACTCATAAGTTCTAAGGTTTAGTGGCATATCCTGAACATAACCACAGTTAGAACAAGTCTTTGATGATGGAAAAAATCTATCAACAACTACTAGCTCAGAGCCGTACCACTGAGTTTTGTATTCAAGCTGTCGCCTGAATTCATAAAATCCTTGATCGGTAATTGATTTGGCTAACTTATGGTTGGCCAACATACCGCGAACATTCAAATCTTCTATGGCAACAACGCTGTGGTTTTTAGCTAGATATGTTGTCAATTTATGAAGCACGTCTTTACGGATATTAGCTACTTTTGTGTGTAGCTTGGCAATTTTAAGTTGCGCCGCCTTCCAGTTAGCTGAACCAATCTTTTTATTGCGGTTAAGGTATTGTAACTTAGAGAGCTTGCTTTCAAATTTCTTGTACGATTTAGCACCAGGAAAAACAATTCCCGTACTTAACGTTGCCAAGCTTTTTACACCTAAATCTACACCTACAACTTCAGTAGTTTTTGGAGTTGAAATTGAAGTAAATTCATAACTCAAACTTAAGTACCAATCACCTGCCTGTCTACTAATGGTGATTTTTTTAAATGCAGTTTTTCAAGACATTAAATCAAAATTAGAAAAAATTGATAATATTCCCGAAAATTTAATTCCCAGTCAAGATGAATTAGCAACAGTTATCCCGATAAAAATTGAACCACTTCAACGTCCTATTATCAAACTTGATGCTTCATATTTAAAAAGTAACGAAATTACAAATATGTCTATCCAGATTCTTTCATCACCACAGCCATCAAAAACAGCTAAAAAAATTAGTAAACTTGAGCATTTATTAAATTTTATTCGCCAAAATATGTCAGATAATAAATAAACCATAATTACAAAAATTTTCAGCTTTGTTGTAGCTTGGGTAAAGGGGGAATAATTCTATCAACTTACACAATTTAATAGCGGTATTCCCTAACTAAGCAATCATTTTTTTTTGACTATATTAAAACTATTAACTGATAACTTAAATGACCGATATTATTAATCCTACCATTGACTTATTTCTCTATGACCTGAGAAACAGTATCGGTGATGATGAAAAAGACATAGACCAAAAACGCCAATATTTTTATCAAAAATTCCATGAAACTGTTCGGGAAAAGTTAAAACAAAACGAGGAAGATAATAACAACAAGCAAAACCTAGAAGTAGAATATTTTCACCTTCTTAAATCTATTTATGCTCCTTTAGATTCTGATACTTCCCTAGAAAATGGTTATTACTATCCAGTAAGACTAGGAGACAGTTACGGACTATTATTAGAAGTTGCTGCACCCGACAAACAACTGCCCGAACATTTTGCCGAATTAAGAACAAAAGTTCAACAAAAATTAGGAGAAAATATAGCCACATTAGGTCAGACCTGGATGTTATCTGCCTACCTACCTAACTTCTCAGAAAAAACTTCAGAAGAAATAGCTAAAGAATGTTATCAAGCAGTTTTTCCTAATGTAGAAAAAATAGAATTTGATAGCAAAGGTGAATTTATTGGAGCAACAATTTTTGAATATTCTGACACTAGCTTAAAACAAGAAATAGTAAAAATAGGAGATCAAGAAATATTTACTGTTGTGCAAAATCAACATATTATTATTGCCATCTATCCAGACCAAGAAAGCTTCAATAAATTAGCCCAATTCTATACAGACTGGATGCGGTTATTTTATTATCACCATAAAATTATTTGGGCTTATGGTCAAAGTCGTATTTTAATAAATAAAATCAAAGATAAATTTAGTCAAATTCAGACAATAACTGAATCCATAGAAGAAAATATTACTCAAAAAAATTGGAAGATAAATAATTTACAAAAATTTAGTGATATCCTCAGTCAGGTGCAAGTTATCATCCACCAATACACCAGCAATTTCAATAATCTTAAATTTCAACAAGGCACAATAGAAATCAACTTAAACAATTACAATAAAAGATTAGAAACTCTCAAACAAAAAGCAAAAAAAAAAGTTACTTACAATCGAAATAATATCAACTTCTTAGAAGATTTGAGTAAATTAGTCAAGGAAAAATACATCTTACAAATAACAAAAAATTTAGAAACCTCTGAACTAGGATTGAGATTATTAGAAGATAATATTAATGCTATCCGCAGTCAAATAGAAATAGAAAAAGCCAAGAGCGATCGCGACTTTAAAGAATTAATTGCTGTAGTAGGTACAGGGGTAGCAGTTGCTGGTTTAACAGGAGATAATGCCACAACAGAATGTAAATCGATTTTCGGCGATAAATTTTTCCTTTGTCAAAATACATTGATATATAAACTAATATTAGTTTTGATTGCTAGTTTCTTAGCTTGGTTTTTCAGAAGATATATATTAAAGCGGCCTTGAAAAAGGGAGAAGGTGGTAGTGCGTAGTAATGCTACAAAGAGTGTGGGGAGTGTGAGAAGTGTGGGGAGAAATTAAAACATATATATTTTTACAATTACTATGCAGAACAACCCACAATTTTTTGTATTTCATATAAAAAAATAAATCAATTATCGCACTCTTATTCATCAATTCTTTTCCCCTACTTCCTACTCCTTCTTTTCTGTAGATTTCTAGATGTCAGAATAGTATGGAAAATTTATTGCTTCGACGATCTTTGGTTTAATTATGTCTACCTATTTAGGGATTGCTGATTAAATATAAAAGCATTTACAGATAAAGATTTTAGCCTTTAAATAGCGAAAAAAAACTGCAACTTTTTCAGCTTGAGCGACCAAAAAGTTAGGATAAAAGGCAGAATAATTGCAGAAAAATCAAGGAATAAAATATCCGACTAACTCCTCTAAATTCCCCATTCCTCCTGACTTCCCCTCCTGGGAGGGGGAGGGGCGAGGGGTGGGTTGACTCCTGACTCATACCAAAAAACTTATTCAGCAAACCCTATTTATTCTCTTATTCTTTACTTTTTCTCAGCAAATACTCATTTAAAAGTGTTTTAAATAAAAATATATAACTAGATAAATTTTCACAATATATAAATCATACTTTGTGAAAATTTCCTTAATGTGTATCATCTTCAGCTTGATTATTTGGTAGATATAATGAATTGGGAAAATTTTGAACAAGATTTATCTATGACCGATACAACCACAAATGAAAAATTGACTGCTAACTATAATATTGAAAATGCAGTTTTAACGCGTTATCAAGCAGGCGCTCAACAAGTACAACCAGATCTATGTTGTCCGACTGAATATGAGGAAAATTATCTAGATATTTTACCTCAAGAAATTATTCAAAAAGATTATGGTTGTGGTGACCCTACTCTTTATATTTCTCCTGGAGAAACAGTTGTAGATTTAGGTTCGGGTGCTGGAAAAAATTGCTATATTATTGCTCAAAAGGTTGGTGCTGAAGGACAAGTAATAGGAGTAGATTTTAATGATGATATGTTAGGATTAGCTCGAAAATATCAAAATGAAATAGCTACTAAAGTTGGGTATCATAATACGAAATTTGTCAAAGGAAAAATTCAGGATTTAGCCCTTGACTTAGACATAGTTGAACAGTGGCTAATGGCAAATCCAATTACTTCTATTGATGCTCTAGCAGCTTTTGAATCAGAATGTAATGCTCTCCGCAAAGAACAACCTTTAATTCCAGATAATAGTGTTGATGTAGTAATTTCTAATTGTGTGTTGAATTTAGTTCGCCCCCAAGATAAAGAAAAACTATTTAGTGAAATTTATAGAGTTTTAAAGCGAGGTGGTAGAGCAATTATTTCTGATATTGTCTGCGATGAAGACCCCACTCCAGACATTATTAATGACCCGGAATTATGGAGTGGTTGTATTGCTGGAGCATTTCGAGAAGATGTTTTTCTAAAAATGTTTGAAGAGGCTGGTTTTTATGGAGTTGAAATTCTCAAACGTCAAGAAAAACCATGGCAAGTAATAGATGGAATTGAATTTAATTCTGTGACAGTTCGTGCTTTTAAAGGAAAAGAAGGAGAATGTTTAGAAAGGAATCAGGCTGTAATTTACAAAGGTCCTTGGAAACAGGTGGTTGATGATGATGGTCATACTTTGTACAGAGGTCAAAGAATGGCTGTTTGTGATAAAACTTTCAAAATTTATACAGACCAAAATGGTCCTTATTATCAGGATTTTTTGCCTGTTGAACCTTATACAGATATTCCATTAAATTTAGCAAAACAATTTAATTGCCGACGTTCTAAAAATAGGCATCCGAAGGAAACTAAAGGTTTAGATTATCGAATTACAAGTGTTAATGATAATACGGATTGTTGTAGTCCTTCAGATTGTGGTTGAATTAAATCAAAAATAGTCTTAAATTACAGACTGGGATAATTCTAATATTATGTCTGGTTTAATACTTATAAATCATTGAGTTCCAGAGCAGGGATAGATTTGCCGTTGAAGTGAGAAGATTATTTTTTTCATCACTAATTAAAGGGATATTCTATTACAGCGCTTTTCAAATTGATGAACCACATCTTCACAAACAAAACTTTGTAGGGACGTTCCATGGAAAGTTCCTACTGTGGTCTACCCAAATGAAAACCGCTGTAATGATCTGACTTTAAATACAGTAGAAACGAGAGACTAATTTCTACTGTATTTTTTTGTATAACAGAAGGAAGAAGCAAAAATCTGGCGTTGTCTGAGTTTTCAGCTTTTAGGGGAAGTGGTAGATATGTAGCGGTCGTAAAAATTATTCAATTTTAAAATACTTAATTTTTGATTTTTTTTGAATTTTTATAGTTTAGGTATACGACCGAGTAAAAGAAATATTTATGGCGAGCGATCGCTCTCTAAAAATCATTGTTTAATTTGGCAGAATTGAGGTTCTCATAATATAGAGTCGATCGATATAGATGCCAAATTAGTTCTATATAGCGCTGTGCGCAGGGAACAGGCAACACTTAACAGGGAACAGGGGGAATAAATTGCCGTTTGCGCAAGCATTCCGTAGGAATCATATAAGACTTCTAGCTCTTTTGCCCCTACTACAATTTGTAAATATACCAGCGCTCATTGCTATA
>NZ_JAAHGM010000113.1:0-11985 GCF_010692625.1 Okeania sp. SIO2C2 | reverse complement strand
TATGAAGGAGTGTTGAATTTTTTGTATGATCTCTCCCCACATCTTCCCTCCTGTCTCCTGTCTCCTGTCTCCTGTCTCCTAGCTAAAAAAACTTGATATTTATGAAGATACGCTTAGGGGTTCTATAGCGCTACGCGCAAGTCAAAAGTCAAAAGTCAAAAGTAATCCCTGACTAACTTTGAGCTGCTTGGTGCGCGTTCCCTCACAGGAGTCAGCATTCCGCAACCGAGCTGTCGTCGTCGCGGGGTCGCATCCGCATTTATCAGTGTCCGCGCCCTATTTGCGTAGTGCCATACTCCACTGTCACCCGTAATGTCAATAGACATTGACGTGAAAATTCAAAATAAAATCAATTCTTATCCATAAATTATCAATTATTTCTCCTTGTTATATCATGTTCGGATAATCAGTTATAATAAACCTTCTGCCTTCTAACCTTGCTCTTTCCTTTCAGCATAGCTGCCCTCTGCCTTCTGCCTTTGGTCCACAGATATTATAAGTATTCAACCGAACATGATATTACCTATCCCTTGTTCCCTCTTTTGGAGGAGATGTCTAATGCTAAAGTTAAGATTTAAACCCCAGCTCTAACATTCTCCTGACTACTGACTCCTGACTACTGACTTCTTCAACACTGTGGTTTGATTAATTTGCTGTGGAATTAATTCTTTTACTAGCTTCCAGAAATATTCTATCGGAGGAATTTGTATCCGATCGCTAGTTGTCACCACCACCACCTCACGACTCCAAACAGAATCTTTTATTGATGATATCTTAGAAGTAGTGGGAGTTACTCCTATTGTTTTTATGGCAAGAGTGGGGTCGAGTTTAACATCTATTAAAGCTGAATGAGGTAGCAGAGCAATTAAATTTCCTTGTCGTACTACTCCTCGGAAAGCATCGAGGGTATTTAGTTCTAATGCTGCATTGAGTTTTGCCCCTAGTCGCTCAAATTGCTCTTTAACTAATCTTTGCATTCCGTAGCCATCTTTGAAAACTACTTGAGGATAGCGAATAAGTTCAGTCCAGGGAATTTGTTCGTATTTTGTGAGGGGATGGTTAGCTGCCATTAATACTTCTATCGGTTCAGTGTAGAGAACATCTACTACCATTTCTGGACTGGTAGTAAATAAGCGGTTATTCATTACTATTGCTATATCTACTAGACCGTCTTTGAGAACTTTCAAAGTGCGATCGCTTCCTAGAGCAGTTACCCGCAATTTTACTTCTGGATAGTGGCGACAAAATCTTTGCAAAACTGGAGGGAGGTAAGCAGCACAAACAGAGTGAATAGCTGCAACACAAAGTTCTGGTTGTTTTCCGGCAAGCATTTCTGTTATTTCTTGGGTAGCACTTTCCCAAGCTTGACAAATTTTCTTAGCATAAGGCCATAAACTTTCTCCTGCTAGAGTGAGTTTGGCTTGACTGCTACGGTGGAATAGGGGAGTACCCACTTCATTTTCTAGAGCTTGCACTTGTCGGCTAACTGTTGATTGAGTGACGTTACATATTCGCGCTGCTTGTTGAAAGCTACCTGTTTCTGCAACACAAAGAAATGCTTGCAACTGCTCTAACCGCATAGAGTTTTGATTCAACTATTATTTACCAGCCTTTGATTATAGCAGATTGATTTTTTTCATTTAGTAGACTAGGATACACCTTCTCAAAATGAATTATACCAAATCTCAAAAAGTTTGCTATATATCTTTAGAGACTGTTTGTAAAGTTTTGTAATATACAATGATTGACCTTTAAACTGTAACAACTTGGTTATTTATCCCAGATTTATAGGCTGAAATACCCAATTTGCCAGGGGTAAAAACACTTCATAATTCTTTACAAACAACCTCTTAGTAATGGGGAGGTAGGGAGATGGGGAGATGGGGAGATGGGGAGATGGTAATCAAATATAGCATTAAGTACCTAAGCAAAATTATTTACCTATCCCAATTCTCTGCGCTCTTTAGAAGTTCAAGAATTCAACTTGTATAAATTTGTAATTAATTTTGCACAACCACTTACTATTTAGAAATGGTATTAGGTAATAGTGGTAAGAATGTTAGATTTTATCATATTTGATTATATTTTTGGTTTGAAAAATCCTGTTAGAAATGGTATTAGGTAACAGTGGTAAGAATGTTAGATTTTATCATATTTGATTATATTTTTGGTTTGAAAAATCCTGCAAAAAAAAATCTTTGTTTGTAGTTGCACTTTAGCACTGTAAGAATCAGACCTCTAACTACAGGCTTTTCTTTTTTATGTACAATAATAATAGTTTTTATTCCTATTATATTATACTAGTTAAAAAAATAATGCTTGTGGATATATCTGCCTATTTTTATCTTTTAATTACTGCATTATAGATGAAAATGAGATTTTATGGCACAATATAAATACTTGAATTTAATAGGAGTTATTCATGGTATTTCATTGGTTAAAAACACAGTACATCTCTAGGCATATCCTATTTTTTTTAGACTTTAAAATATCTCAATTACAGCAGATAAAAATCTGTAATTTAAAACAAAAATTAGCTTTATTAAAAATGTTTAAAAATAACTCGATATTGATTGCTGGATTAACTATATTATCACCTATTTTTACCACTATTTCTGCCTCTGCTGCTGAAAATCTTATAATTTCTATTCCTGCTCTCGATATTACAGATCCAATCGTAGTTTCTTTGCCACCTTTTCAACTAAAAATACCAATTGAATCTATCGAAAGGTTTGCTAAAGAAGGAGAATTTAGCAAAGAATTTACCTTTTATTCTGAGCTGCTCACAACAGAAGAAACAAAAGAAATACAGACAGTTCTGAAAAAACAAAAACAAGAACTAAGAGAACTTTTTCAAGAGCGTTTTGATGTTAATCCTACTATTGTCAAAACATTTATGGAAGAACCAGCAGGACAAGAAATTCTGAAAAGATTAGGTAAAATCCTGAAAACTGGAGAAAATAAAAATGGGAGTGCAGCTCTCCAAACAGCTTTTCAGTTAGCTATTGCAGAACCAGATGGTTTGACTATTATTAATTTATTGAAAAAATTTCCTGGAGATTTATTAATAGAACTCCAAGAAGGTATCAATTTAACTGAAGAATTAATCGAAAGATTTGTAGAAGAACGCTTGATTGTAATAGAGCTACAAAACCAAGCTCAAGAAAGAGCGCTCAGTGAAAATCAAGTTGATTTTAATAATGTTCCAGATTTAAGACAACCAGGAAATATCAGATGGGAAAAACAATCTATTACCTTTAGAAATCCTAATCGCGACCGCTCTTCTCCAGCAAATATTTATCTGCCCAAAAGTTCTGGAAATAAATTAATTCCTGTGATAGTTATTTCCCATGGTTTAGGTTCAGACCTGAATAGTTTTGCCTATCTTGCTGAACATTTAGTATCTCATGGTTTTGCAGTAATAGTACCAGAACATATTGGTTCAAATGCAGAAAAACTTGAAAATATCTTTGCAGGTTTTAGCAGACCTGTAGATGGAATGGAATTTATTAATCGCCCACTAGATATTAAATATTTACTGGATGAATTAGAGGCAAAAATAAACTCCGATCCAATTTGGCGAGGTCAGCTAAATTTTAAACAAGTGGGAATAGTAGGTCAATCTTTTGGCGGTTATACTGCTTTAAGTCTTGCAGGTGCTCCTCTAGACCTAGAAGATTTACGAAAAGAGTGCCAATCTGAAGATACTAAATTTATCTTTAATTTATCTCTATTATTACAGTGTCAAACCAGTAATTTACCAGCAGAAATAACTAACAATTTACGAGATGAACGTATCACAGCAGCTATTGTAATAAATCCAATTAGTAGTGGTGTATTTGGACCTGAAAAAATTAGTAAAATTGCAATACCTTTGATGATTGTTGCTAGTACTAGAGATATTTTTGCTCCACCTATTCCAGAGCAAATTTATCCATTTATTAGCTTAACTACTACAGAAAAATATTTAGTTATTAGTGAACCAGCAACTCATTTTTCATTTATTGCTGTAGAAGAAGAAGAGGAAGTTTCTCTAGAACTACCAATGAAATTAGTTGGTCCCGAACCTAATTTAGCTTATCCTTTTATGCAGGCACTAAATTTAGCATTTTTTCAAGCTTATCTGATAAATCAATCTCAATCTTTACCATATTTAAGTGGGTCTTATTTACAATATATTAATCAAGAACCATTTACTTTTAGTGTATTACAGTCTCTCACAGAAGAGGATTTACAAAAGGCGATCGACAGTTTTTCCAAACGATTTAGTAATACTAATTAGGGTTGGCGCTCAAAAGTCTTTTTGACCCACCCCTAACCCCTCCCAGGAGGGGAAAAAGGGAGTAGGGAGTAGGGAGTAGTTAAGAGTCAGGATAAATGGGAGTTATAGAGGAGGTAGTCGGATATATTTGTTGATCGTGATTTTTCCGCCGTTCTGTGCTGAAAATGCTGATTTTTTGTAGCTCTGAGCGACCGAAAAGCTGGTACTTTTTTCGCACTAATAAAGACTAAAGCTTTTATATATCAATACTTTGATAGTTAATCAGCAAGCCATAATTAAAGAAGCAGTCAGCATTATTTCCTTGATTAAAAAAATCCTCCAGCAGCACCATCAACCTGCGGAATGTAAGCTTAAATCCTAAAGACTTAACCATTCTATAACTGTCAAAATACTTAGACAAGACATATCATCTATTCCAGTATATACAGGACTTACACAGATACGCTATATATAGTACTTATTACTATTGTCCAATAGTTACTAAACTCTATACATAGTGTATTTCCATAAGTCTTGTATAATTAGGGTTTGCTGAAAAAAAGCAGAGGGTGGGAAGTGTGGGGAGATAAAATTTTGTCTGCTCAAAATTCTCACTTTTTGAGCTTTATTGGATGGAAAAGTTGGCATTTTTTTCGACCTAAAAAGGCTAAAACCTTATATGAGCTGGAAAAAATTCTTCAAACATTTATTTGTAAGTATTGCACTTAATTAACGCTGATTATGACAAAGCAATATTCTTTGGGATTCATTAGTCACTCTCAATTTCAGAAAGAGATGCGATCGCCAATATGGTGGGAACATTTAACAGCAGAAAAACAAAATCATCCCTTAATTAAGGAATACATTTTTGAACAGGAATTTGGGTCTCATACATTCCTAGAATCAGCAGATACTCATTTGATTCGATTAGGTTGTAAGGTCTTAGATAGAATTAGTCTACTTAACTTGAGTGATATAGTTGTTTCTCTCAAGCCAAAAGATGAATGGGAATATATGCGACCAGGGAGTACATTAATTGGCTGGTTTAATCATCTCCAGTCTCCTCCTCAAAATATAAAGTTCTTAGAGCTTGAAAATCTAAATATCCAGGCTGAAGGAAGACAGCAAAAAATACTCTACAGGAATGCTTATGTTGCTGGCGAATGTGGGGTCGCTCAAACGCTTGCAGAACTAGAAAGGCTCGATCCTTCTTCCCCGGCCATTGCCCAATCAGGACGACTAGCAGTAGTTCTCGGTTATGGTAATATAGGTAGAGGTGCTACTGTGGAGTTGCTTTCACAAGGTGTTGAAAGAGTTGTAGTTTTCTCTCAGCGTCACCCTGTTGCAGTTGAGGATAAGTTGGCAGGGGTCGAATACCGACAGATGGAATATAGTTTTGGTAATACTTATGAACTGTTCTCTGAAGGCCGAAAGCGACCCTTAATAGATGTCATTTTGGCTCAAGCAGACATTATCGTTAACGCAACGATTCCTTCTAAGCTTCAACAAAAATGGACATTTGTTCCTGAAAATAGCTTCCATCAGCTAAAACCAAACATGGTATTTATTGACCCCATACATAAACGTGGTCATGGAGCTGATTTTACTCATGTTACTGAACTTGCAGAACCAGTTAAGCTTATCTGTAAAACAAATCATTCTATATGGTATAACGGCTGTAATGCTATGCCAAACTACCGCCCTGTTTATGCTTCTTATACTATTTCCCAAGGTCTACTCGATCATTTAGATAGTCTATTAGAAGCTGTTACAGGAGACAGAAAAGTAAATCAGTAGTTGGTGATTAATATGCAATTTTTAGCCCAGTACAAGAATTTTATTAATAATTCAATTACTGTTAAAACTCAGACATTTTTTACATCCTAATTATAGAAAAAATTGTCTATTATTTTTAGGATTACAGGATTCAACATTTCTGTTGATGAAACAGGAAAACGTTATTTAGATGCTTTTGCAGGAAATGAACGATCAATACCAAAAACTTGCTAAATTTTACGATCATTTTGTCCAAAAAGATAGAAACTATTCTGAAATTGCTACCGAACTTGCTCAAATCATAGGGGAAGCTAGAGATTTATTGGATATAGGAATAGGCACTGGTTTAATAGTAGAAAATTTACTGCAAATTGAACATGACTACAAAATAACTGGAATTGATACCAGTGAATCTTTATTAGAAGAAGCTCAAAAAAGATTAGGACAAAAAGTTGATTTATATTGTCAAAGTGTTTCTGAATTAGATATTGGTAAAAAATTTGATGTTGCTTATTCTCGTGGTGGTGCTTGGACGTTTTTTAATTGTGAATCAGAAACAATGCTCGCTAGTCATATTTTTAGTTCTGTAGATATACAGAAAAGCTTTTATTGTGTTGCTAAACATCTTCAAGCAGGAGGTCTACTAATAATTAGTTATTCTAATGGTTATAGAGATAATTTAGTAGAATTGGATAATGGTATTGTTCATAAAAGAATTGCGACGACTGAATTAATTGAAAATGAACGTTATGCTATTCTTGATCATCTTTTTTATCAAAATGAGGAGTTATTAACACAACAAACACTAAAACTTAAATTACTCAGTTATCAAACTTGTAAAATGATGCTTGAAAAAGCAGGGTTTATCGAAAAAGATATCAACCCAGGAAAATATTATACCTACTTAAAAACTACTTAAAAATTTCAGCACAATATTTTCAGAATTACTAACAAAATACTTAGACAAAATATACCATCTATTCCGCCATATAATTATCAACCTACTCCCTATCTTGGTATTTCAAAGCAACAAGTAATTGAATTAAGAAAACAATACATAAATCCAGTTGTTGCTACCTACTATAAACAACCAATTATGATTGTGGAAGGTTCGATGCAATACGTTTTTGATGAGACAGGGAAACGTTATTTAGATGCCTTTGCAGGAATAGCAACAATTAATGTTGGTCATTCTCATCCTCATGTTGTTAAAGCTGTACAAGAACAATCAGCAAAATTGCAACATTTAACCACACTTTATCTACATCCAACAATAGCTGAATATAGCAAAATGTTAGTAGATAAAATGCCAGATAATTTATCAATGGTTTATTTTGTTAATTCTGGTTCAGAAGCTAATGATTTAGCAATGCTAATGGCGAGGGTTTATACGGAAAATTTTGAGATAATTACTCTGCGCAATGGATATCATGGTATGGGTGGTAATACCATGGGATTAACATCTCAAAGCAGTTGGAAATATTATCCTCCTCATAATTTTGGGATTCATCATGCTTTAAATGCCGATGTTTATAGAGGTCCTTGGAATAATAATGAAAATAATGTTGCTGATAAATATGCTGATGAAATTCAGAATATTATTCAATATGCAACCTGCGGAAAAATTGCTGCTTTTTTTGCTGAATCTATTCAAGGAATGGGGGGAGTAATAGTTTATCCAGATGGTTATTTAAAGAAAGTATCTGATTATGTTCATCAGGCAAAAGGATTATTAATTATTGATGAAGTACAAACTGGTTTTTGTCGAACTGGTAAAAGTTTTTGGGGTTTTGAACTTCAGGATGTTAAACCTGATATTGTCACTTTAGCTAAAGGTATTGGAAATGGATTACCTCTTGCTGCGGTTGTAACAACACCCGAAATTGCCCAAGCATTTACTCAAAAAATGCACTTTAATACATTTGCTGGAAATCCTGTTTCTTGTGCAGCAGGTAAAGCAGTTTTAGAAACAATTGAAAGGGAAAATCTACAACAAAATTGTTCTATAGTGGGAGATTATTTACTTGAAGGTCTTAATAATTTACAAGAAAAATATGAATGTATTGGGGATGTTCGTGGTTGTGGATTAATGATTGGTATTGACTTAGTTAAAAATCGGGAAACAAAAGAACCAAATTCTGAACTTGCATCCCAAATTCACGAAGTATCTAAAGATTTAGGATTAATTATTGGTAAAGGTGGTTTATATCGTAATATTTTACGGATTAAACCACCACTTTGTATTACAAAAGCAGATGTAGATTTTATTGTTCAGGTTTTGGATTTTGCTTTGAGTTATTGTGAAGGGAACAGGGAATAGGGAACAGGGAACAGGAAGAAATAATTGACAATTTATGGATAAGAATTGATTTTATTTTTTCTTATTGGAGATGTCTAGTTATAAAAAAACTTTCTCCCTTCTAATTTTTTCTTTCCTTCTACCTTCTGCCTTCTTCAATCACATATTTGCTTCAGTAAATCATAAAATGGCTGCCAATTATCCTCTACTGTAATGGATTCCCAGACTGATTCAATTATAGGTCGAATTAAACTTTGTTGCGGATTATATTGCTTCAACCTTTCCGCCATTGCTTTTAATTCATCATTAGAATAAGTCTGTAATAAATGATAATAATATTGTCGCCACGACTCAATTAATTCTGATTGTTCAAAATCAGCAAAAATTTGATTAACATCATCACGCCAATGTGGAGAAAATTCTTTTCTCAATCCTAAAAAGAAATCGTGATAGCCAACCTGAGAATCTTCCAACAGTTTAATAGTTAGCTGAAGTAACTTTTCTGCATCTGTTTCAGGCAACTGTTCAAACCCTAACCTATTAATCATTAATCGCCTATATTCAAGCAGATAAAAATCATCAAACTCATCTAAACTCGCCCTCATATTTTCTCGGTCAATAACTGCAGCTAATGCGTCTTGAAGTAAGTGTAAATTTGACTTACAAACTAACGGTTGATGACTGTAACGATAAAGACCAGAATAATCAAAATAAGCTGCTGTAAACTTAGGGTCATAAGTGGGAATAAAAGCATAAGGACCATAATCAAAACTTTCCCCAGTAATTGACATATTATCAGTATTTAATACACCATGACAAAATCCCGCAGCCATCCATTGAGCTACTAATTTCGCAACTCTTTTTACTAATTCTGAGTAGAATAAAGAATAGTGATCGCTCTGTTCTTTTAATTCAGAATAATAATAATTAATTACATGATCTAATAGCTTTTTAGTTAAGTCGGGACGTTTGAAAAAATACAACCTTTCAAAATTACCAAACCGGATATGAGAACGACTAAAACGTACCATCACCGACGAACGAGTAGGAGAAGGTTCATCTCCACGCCATAACCCCTCCCCAGTTTCAATCAAACTCAAACATCGAGAAGTACGAACCCCATGACGATGCAACATTTCGGCAGCTAATACCTCTCTGACCCCCCCCTTGAGAGTCAGTCTACCATCAGCACTGCGAGAATAAGGTGTCCTACCGGAACCCTTTGTGCCAAAATCATATAATTCACCATTTACCCCGCGCACTTGACCATAAAGAAAACCCCTACCATCTCCTAAATAAGGATTATATTCACCAAATTGATAACCGTGATAACGTAGAGCTAAAAAAGGTCCGACACAATGAAATTTACCAAAAACTTCAATAAAATGCTCATCCTTAACATCTTCAGGAGTTAGTCCTATTTTAGGCAGCAATTTATCATTACGAAACCGCAAAATATGTTGGGGAAATTCAGCAGCAAGTACTTCATCATAATAGTCACCACCTAAAGTTTGGATGGCAGGTTCATAGTTGAGCGAAAGGAGAGGATTAGACATTGTTTTCTAAGTCAAAAGTAATATCATAAGTTAAATCCAGGAGATTATGAGTTAAACATTTTTTTATTATTTTTCAATACATTCACTTCTGCTCAAATCTATTCTGTAATTAAAATTGTACAAACATGATTATATTATATGAAGGAAATGACAAGATGGAAGAAGGCTATCTTCTCAGAGGCTGTTTGTAAAGAATTATGAAGTGTTTTTGGCCTTTGTTAATCTTTTAACTATTGTGCTATTGTGGGGGTTCGAGGGAGCTATAAGTCCCGCGTTATGGCTTCCCAGTTCTAAGCTCTGTATCAAAAAGACAAAACTTGAGAACTTATGCAAATAAGCGATGTGTATTAAACTGATGCCTACAAGAGCAGTTTGTTAAACGTCACCGTACGAAAAAAACTGTAGAAAATTGCAGTTGTTAAATTCTTGATATTGGATTAACCAATATAGGCTGTACGGCACAGCTCACTATTCCCTCGGCAGTAAAGCACTCTGGGAATTTCTTTCTGATAATTTGAAGACTACCATTGATATCCGCATTAATCACTTTACCAGTTCCACTTCTAAACAAACCACGTTTGACTCGTTTTCCCACATAATTTTCCTGCTGACATGGCAATTCTAGGTCAAGTGCAGAAGTAATACTAGTGTAACTTTCTTCTGTATCCATAACTTTGATACCAGCTAGTTGACATTTATAAGTTATCTGTTGAATTAGCTTTGAGTGGGGTATTTGGGTAAAGTTTTGATTGTTTTTTTTACCGATGTTTGCACCCTGTTTCCAGTTATCATTTTGGCCGATGACTACAATACCAATTCTGTTAGTGACTAAATAATTCACCACTAATTTACTGGTGTTATGCAGATAATTCTCGACAAAACGATTTCGGCGGTAGGTTAACGCTTCAATCTTACGGCTAGTTTTTCTGTTGCCTTTGAGATGACTTTGGTACTTAGCTTTACGCTTATTATATAGTTGATTGACGCTTTTTAGTGGCTTCCCGTTAATCAGCATAGGTTTAACACCGGGCTTGTTTGTAGATAGAGCTACTAATCTGTCAATCCCTAAGTCTATTCCGGCTACATATGTTGAGTGTATTTGTGGCTGAAGAGTTTTTTCATACAGTACTTCAATTATATAGCAGCTCGTAGCAGGTACTATCCTGACTTCGATTACAGTTTCCACAACTACAGGTATTTTGATATCACTCATTGATAAGTGACAAATACCATCTTTTAGAGGGGCTTTATAGACTGATTCCTTTGAATATATAACTACATTTCTACCTTGAGTTTTATTCTTATACTTTGGTATTTTGGGTTTACCTAAAAACTTCCCTGGATGTTTTGACCATTCTTTGATTGCCTGAAAATAACCACGCCAAGTGGCAACCAAGCATTTGATTATTTGTTTTGATACTTTAGTTGGTAATGATCTATAGGCATCACTCTCTTTGGTTGCATGGTATAGTTTGGTTAAATCCAGACTATGACCAGTAGAGAAAAAATGCTGACGACAGTAATAATTAGCCAAATTATACAAGTTTTTTGACTTAAAGGCTAACTCATCACACACTCGCCAAAAGTTATGTGTTCGGTTAATAATATGTCTGTCAACAAGTCGCATTCATGCAGAATTATTTCATTTTTTTAGTTACCTGTTTAATATTAACACACATTTGTTACAAATACCAACTATTTTATACAATTTTCATTCAACAGTTAATCACCCCGATCCTAATTCCCCCAGTTTTCAATATTCAGTTATATCAAATCCGTTTAATTCGGTATAAAAAAATGTTCCATCTTCAACCATTACCAAATATTTCTCGATAATTCCCCTCCACCGGAGGGGTTAGGGGTGGGTCCCCACACTCCCCACCATAATAATCTAATTACACCGATGCTACCGGATTTGATATTATATCATGTCCGAAGGCAATCTGTGTAAACCCAAGGGTGAGTATATAGAACCCCTAAGCGTATCTTCATAAATATCAAGTTTTTTTAGCTAGGAGACAGGAGACAGGAGACAGGAGACAGGAGGGAAGATGTGGGGAGAGATCATACAAAAAATTCAACACTCCTTCATA
>NZ_JAAHGM010000112.1:0-13914 GCF_010692625.1 Okeania sp. SIO2C2 | reverse complement strand
TAGATTTAGGAATTTCTACCTTTGCTACATTTAGCGATGGTACAAAAGTTGATGCTCCTAAACCCCTCAAAAAACGAATTAAGAAGTTAAGAAAGTTAAGTAAGTCATTATCTCATAAAACTAAAGGATCTAAAAGGTATGAAAAAGCACGGATTAGAGTAGCTAAATTCCATGGCAAGCTGAAAGATACAAGAACTGATTTTCTGCATAAATTATCCACTAAAATAATTCGTGAAAACCAAACAGTTGTTTTAGAAGATTTAAACGTTTCTGGTATGGTGAAAAACCGTAAATTATCTAGAGCCATATCAGATTTAGGCTGGAGAACCTTCAGAACATTTTTAGAGGGAAAAGCACAAAAATATGGTCGTGATTTTAGAGTAATTAGTCGTTGGGAGGCAACATCTCAAACCTGCTCATGCTGTGGGTTTAAAGGTGGAAAATTAGACCTTCAGGTGCGAGAATGGGAGTGTCTCAACTGCGGGGCTAAACACGATAGAGACGAAAATGCAGCAATAAATATATTAGTCGCGGGCGGGCAGTCCGAGACACAAAACGGACGCGGAGGCAAGCGTAAGACTACTGCAAAAGTAGCAGCAGCCGATGAAGCGTCAACCCGCCGAGGAGTTTCGGCTCGGTAGGAATCTCCGCGCCTTTAGGCCGGAGAGGATGTCAAAAACAGGATTAAAACACTCATCTAGCCATAAGTTAAGTAACCAAGATTTATCAATGATGCACTCCCAAACTATTAACGAATCAACAGAGAATAAAACTTGGCAAAAATCCTATTTCATGCCTTCATTAGCTGATGTTGGTATAGTTACTTTTCGCAAATGGTTAGATGAATTTGCGGGGGGGAAACCTGAATGGCAAGGAATCACAGAAGCACCTTTTCTAGAATTAAATGATGAACAATTATACGACCGCTGGCACAGACATACAAAGTATTGCCCTAGTTGTCGGCAATCTCTAATTTTGATAGACAAAATCAAAGATTTTTGTCAAAATTTCACAGCAGTTTTAGCAATTTTAGCTTTATTTTTAATCGCAATTAATCTGTCAGTAAAAATTATTTTGCTACCAGTATTACTGAGTATATTGAGTTTAATTTGCTCTTATAAATTAGACTCCATAAGACAGGGTTTTCTGACCAGTATTCCCAAAACAGGTTTACCTGTGGTCAAATTATATTAGAACTCTTCATTAATGGATAATGGATAATGGATAATGGATAATTACCTCTGGTTAAAACCGTTACGGAATTGAATGTAAGGAAATATTATTTCTTCTCTTGGTCGATTGGATATGACGAGGAAACCCGCTCTTGATAGAGTTGCTCCGCTAACGCCATCCCTCAACCGCTTTTTTTCCCTGGAAAGGGAAAGCTAATAAAGCTGAATTATTTAATTATTAATTATTAATTTTTCGGTAAGCTAAGACACATTTTAAATGCGTCTTAGCAAGTCAAAAGTCAAAATTGATAATAATTGTATTATAGCAATCAGGAATCAGATGTGAGAATTGAGGTTTTCCTTTATAGCATAGAATATAGTAGTTTTCTTATTCTTATATATTCGTTTATATTCGTTTTTTCCCTATTCCCTATTCCCTAAAACAAAAGTATCCAATATCTTACAACTAAAATCATATTGCTATATTAATTAGGCACACAACAAATATGCGGTTTAAATGCACAACAGCTTAGGGGAGATGGGGAGTAGAGCAGCAGGGATCGTAATCTTTTTGCCCTTGTTTGCCATACATTTCTATATCTGAAATATTAACATTTCTATATCTGAAATATTAATTTAATGCCAATTACATAACTTCTCTATTTTTTATAGTATTATTAGTAGACAGCTAGCAATTTATAATGATTGATGAAAGAAATAATCAACAATATCTTAACTCACCTGGGTGAAGTAAAACTACCTAGTCCGTCATATTTTGAGACCTTAAAAACTTACACTGTCAAAAAAGTATCAGATGCCGACACTTTTGATGTTATTTCTGATGAAGATAACCAGGAAATGACTGTGCGTTTCGTTTATATTGATACTCCAGAAACTCGTAAAGGTTGGGGAGATTCACAGGTGGAAAAAATGAATAGTAAAAATGAAAATCCAATATATCGTAGTCAATTTGAATGGGGAGAAAAAGGCAAAGATAGACTCCAAGAATTAGTTGAAACAAGTGGCAATAAAGTCAAAGTTAAAGTTACTGGAGAAGAAAAACGACCAGGGCGATCGCCACGTTGTTTTGGTGAAGTTTATTTATTAGATGGTACTTTTGTACAGTACATTTTAGTACAGGAAGGCTTGAGTCGAATTTATTATGATTATATTAGCGAATGTCCAAGAGACACTACAATAATGTTGTTATTAGCAGAAGCGGATGCTCAGATAAATCAACGTGGAATATGGCAAGAATCTCAATCAGATTTTATTCCACCTTGGGTGTTTCGTTCCCTGAAGAAAAAACAAAGGTCTTTTCTGAGAGATATGAGTCAAGATGTGAAGGAAGGTACAATTACTGAAGCAGATTTTGAAGCTAAATTTCAACTCAAATTACAGGAGCAAGATCAGATTTTATCAACTATTTTTGAAGACTTGAAAAATGGTGTCATTACTCAACCTGAGTTTGAAGATAAAGTTCAAGAACAAGCTAATAATTTATTTGCAAAATAATTAATACTGACCAAATATTAACATCATTGAAAAAGTTTTTGTTTGTAGTTGGTATTTAGCCCTTACTATTAGCGCGTCTAGACTAAATTTATGGGTAAAAACTAAACTCTCGATTCCCCTTTATTCCCTTACTAAGGGCAAGGGTAGATTGTTTAACCCACATTTTTAATCTAGACAAGCTACTACTATTTTTTGAACTGTTGACTTCCGCAAAGCTAAATATTTAGGTCAGTAATTTTTGAGAATTAGATGTACCTAATTTTCGGATTTTTATGGTCAGTTATAAAGTTACTAATGTCAAAACACTCCACTGACCAATAATTGCAATTAACATTGATGCGATCGCTGGATAATTTAAGTCAATGGAGAGCCAAGGAAAAGTTGAAAATAGCCATAAATTTGAGTGATTATTAGGTGAAATTGACAGTAATAATAAAGCAATAGGTGGCAAAGAAATTAAACTACCTAATATTCCTACTGCCCAAATAGCAGGTTTTTTGACTTTCATCAACAATACAAATTGAACGATCGCTGCATAAATTAAAATTAAATTTAGGCTCAGAATTAAAGTTAAAATAGCTCGTAATTTAATTTCATTGTCATGCCAAAGTAAAATCCATGAACTCCAAATTAAACCAGTAATAACTAGGTTAATTCCAATCGCCACTAAAGCTGGACTTTTTTCACCCCAAATTAAGTCTTGTTTTAAACTAATAGCTAAACCTTTAACAATTGCAGTTTCATCATTATTAATTTGTTGATGTCTGTATCTTGCCCAATCTTGCACACTTTGTCTTTGAGGTGATAACAAAGCAATGACTAACAAAAACCAGAATAAGTTAATAGTGCAGAAGAAAATCAGTGAATTCCATAAAATGTAGCTTGATTTTTCATCATTGCCAATATTTATTAATAAGAACAATGGCAGTAGATAAAAATGGAAACATCCCATTAACCAATAGCTTTGTTCTTTACTAATAATTGTGGCATTAGGATTTCGGTAACGACGATTTACAGCTTTCCAAATCCAGTAGCTTCCCAAAATTAAACCTAAAATAATTATGGCAGCTACTATTAGTAAATATCTTATTCCATCAGTATCAATAAGAGCGTTAGTCTCATTAGTATATGATTCAATGATACCCATAATAGGAAACAAAAATATTCCGGTTATTGTTGCAATTAACCAAGCTTGAGTAACTCCTAAAAAGGCCAAAAGTAGTGAGGCATTGTAGAGAAAATAACAAACTGCAATTAAAACTCCATAAAATCTAAATAACCAAGATAAAGACAAACCAGATGATATATTTGCCCACAAATGTAGAGGAAAAAAAATAGCTGCTGCTAGGTAAATTAAAATTGGTACTCCTAATAATTTACCTAGCAAAATTTTATGACTAGATTGAGGACTAAGACGAATAAAATTAAGAGTACCAAGACGTTATTCTTTTGCTAGATCTGCTACTAACATATAGATACCGCCAAGTAAGGTCAAAGCAAACAAAATCCAGCTAAAAGTGACAAAGATATCTGCCCACCAATATGACCAGAGAGTACCAGTACAATCCTCTTCTGTGTATATACAATATCGGTGAGAATGGGCAGCACCATCAAAAGTCATCATAACAAGAAATTGGCAGAGGAGAGATGCAGATATGGCGATCGCTACATTTCTGGTTTTGAGGCGACCTTTAATTTCTCGGAATAATTGAGGATTCCAGTTAAATAAATTGTCTAATGGTTTAGATAACATAATTTATAACTCCAATGAGAAATTCTCCATGCTGAATTCTTCAATCTTTATTTACCTGTCAATAATTTCTGAGAATCGGATGCACCTAATTTTTGAATTTTTCGAGTTAGTAGGAAAGTTACTGAAATCAAAACACTCCACTGACTAATAATTGCTATTAACATTGGCGCGATAGCTAAAGAACCTTCGCCAATATAAAACCAAGGAAAAGTAGAGAATAACCACAAATTAGGGGAACTATCGGGTTTAATTGACATTAACAAAATTAGTGTAAAAAGTTGTAAAAAAATAAAACTACATCGTCCTACTTCGACACAATATGGATTATGGCGAGCAACATCTGTACCGTATGTTTGTGGAAGTCTTTCTAGGAAAACCATCATTACTATGAATTGGCACAGGAGAGATGCTGATATGGCGATCGCTACATTTCTAGTTTTGAGGCGACCTTTAATTTCTCGGAATAATTGAGGATTCCAATTGAATAAATTGTCTAATGGTTTAGATAACATAAGTTATAACTCCCCAAATTACAGCAGTAATAACTAGATTAATTCCTATTGCTACTAAAGCTGGACTTTTTTCACTCCAAATTAAATCTTGTTTTAAGCTAATAGATAATCCTTTGACAATTGCAGTTTGATCATTATTAACTTGTTCATGTCTATATCTTGCCCAATCTTCTACACTTTGTCGTTGAGGTGACAACATAGCAATTACTAATAAAAACCACAACAAATTAAGAGTACAGAATAAAGCCAGCGATTCTTGTAAAACGTCAGTTGATTTATAGTCAATATTGTGTAGTAAGAAACATAGCATTAGATAGACTTGGAAACATCCCATTAAGCAATAGCTTTGTTTTTTATTAATAGCTGTAGCATTAGGATTTCTGTAACGACGATTTACAGCTTGCCAACTCCAGTAGCTTCCCAAAATTAGAGCTGAAATAATCATATGACCAATTCTTAAAGTAATTATCACACCAATTATTATTAGTAGAACATTTCTTTCATGAGTACCAATAAGGGCGTTAATCTCATCACTATACCCTTCATCAATAGCAGCTATTAGAAGATAGAAAAATATGCCTGTCATGGCAGCAGCTAACCAAGCTTGACAACCTACTAAAAACGCAAAAAGTAGTGAGGTATTGTAGAAAAAACAACAAGCTATTATTAAAAATCCATAAAATGCAAAAAAACAAGATAAAGGCAAACCAGACGATATATTTGCCCACAAATGTAGAGGTAAGAAAATAACTACTGCTAGGTAAATTAAAATTGGCACTCCTAATAGTTTGCCGAGCAAAATTTTCTGACTAGATTTAGGACTAAGACGAATAAAATTGAGAGTACCAAGACGTTGTTCTTTTGCTAGATCTCCTACTAACATATAGACACCGCCAATTAACATTAAAGGAAGCAAAATCAAACTCAAATTGTTGAAGATATCTAACCACCAACTAGACCACTCAATATCTGTACAATATTTTCCTACTTCGACACAATATTGACTATCACTGGTAACATATCTACCGTATTCTTGTGGAAGTCTTCGTAGATAATACGTCATTACTATGAATTGGCACAGGAGAGATAAAGAGATGGCGATCATTACATTTCTGGTTTTGAGACGACCTTTTATTTCTCGGAATAATTGAGGGTTCCAATTGAATAAATTGACGAATGGTTTAGATAACATAAGTTATAACTCCAAAAATTTTGAAATTAACAGGATTTACTCAAAGAAACCCGGTTTCTCCTAAATGTCTATTGTTAAAAATAATGGTTTACCGTAGAAACCGGGTTTCTGGGTTCTTCCTGGGTAAGTCTTAATTTGCTTGCTGATGTCCGAGTTTGAGAAAAATTTCTTCTAGGTCTTCTTGAGTACAATGGAAATCTGTAACTGGGATATTAGCAAGAATGAGCGATCGTAGCAAACTAGAAGAATCTTCGGGAGTTCCCGAAAATTGAACTCGTACTTGCTGACCCTCCGGCAAAACTTCCCAAGCGTCCACCCAAGGAAAATTTTTAATTTCCGTAATTAACTCTGATAACCCACTCATCACAGAAATCAAAATTTGCTGAGTGCTAAGACGTTGATAAAGTTCTTTGAGAGAAGTGCTTTCCACCAAATAACCTAATTCCATTATTCCCACCGAAGTGCAAAGTTCTGCCAAATCACTGAGAACATGGGAAGAAATGACTATTGTCATGCCTGCTTCTTGCAATGCTTTGATAATTTCCCGAAACTGCATTCTGGCAATGGGGTCTAAACCAGAAACAGGTTCATCTAATAATAGTAGCAGGGGTTCGTGAATAATAGTTCTGCCTAAACTCAGACGTTGTTTCATACCCCGGGATAGAGTAGAAATCATACTATTCCGTTTATTCACCAATTCGACCAATTCCAAGACAGTAAAAAGTCGGCGTGAACGGTAAGGTTCCCGCAAATTGTAAAGTCTGGCAAAATAGTCAAGATAATCCCACAAAGTTAGGTCGTCATATACCGGAAAGTCGTCTGGCAAAAAACCGAGGCGTTGTTTCAGGGTGGGGTTGGTATGGTCACGCAGTAGGCGTTCTCCACTGATATATATTTCCCCTATTGTGGGTTCTTCGGCAGTAGCTAACATTCTTAATAGGGTGGTTTTGCCTGCCCCATTAGGTCCAATCAGTCCATAAACTTCCCCAGTAGCTACTTGTAAATGGAGGTCGTTGACTGCTATATGGCGATCAAATTGTTTGGTAAGGCCACGAGTTTCAATTGCTAGTTCTTGTAGCATGACTGTTAAACAGAAGAAGGTAGGTTAAGTGGGTGGGTTGAAACTACCCTAGCCAATGTCTACAGGATTTGGCATTAAGATTTCGCAATGTTTAGGCGCATTATATTTTTGTGGTAATTCTGTTATGTTCATTACATTTTTCAATAATTTTGAGTATAATCTCTGGATATATAAAGATTGAATTTGTTAAGCGATCGCTCTCTATATGTGAAAATTTTTATTACTGAAGTCGTGCTTTTTCCATGACAGACTTAATATAATCCGTTTTTCCTGTTGTGTATGCTTTTCGAGCGATCGAAAAGCGTTGAGCAAGATTACGTTTTAATTTTGCATAGCGTGCTGCTTCATCTGGATGCTGACAAAGATAGTCTCGAAATATTAAACACTCCCATAATATACTGTCTGCTTCGACGATATGAACATGATGAGTGCGTGGACTGTTAGGTGGTAGACCTTTGACAAAAAACATCCGTTGAGGATCGGGATTATCAAACCAATATTCATACCCCAAGAGTTTTAACTGAGGAATAGCTATTTGTTTTGCTTCCTCAAGTGAAGATACTTCAATCAATAAATCAATAATAGGTTTTGCTGCTAAACCTGGTACTGCTGTGCTGCCAAAATGTTCGATACGATGAATAAGAGATTCTCCTAAAACTTCACGAATGTGTGTAGCTTCTTGCTGAAACATAAATTTCCAGTCTGGATTATGTTCGACGATAATAATTGCATCCATTTATCTATAAAATATTAACAAAAAACAGCGTTGGTAAAGCGCGTGTATGATATTAATCTTAATTCTTTAGGAGTCAGGAGTCAGGAGTCAGAACTCAAGAGTCAGGAGGGAAGAAAGAAGAAGAAACCCCGAGTAGAAGGAGAAAGTTTTTTTGCCACGTAGACGGAACGGAGTTCTATCGCGCTCTTATCCGGACATAATATAATACCTCTTTTCACCAACGGCCAAAAAACTAATACCAAAGTTATTAGGATAATATTATAGATCGGGACTTATGCAAGTGGATAATTATGTTGGAACCAATGCAGTCAATTACCCAACCAGATATTATTTATAATCAGGACTTACGCAAATTATTAGATAAAACGCTATCTGTAGAGGGCAAATGCCATTCGCCCCTACTATATATGGCACTTGGTGCGTAAGTCCTGATAATATAAGTACAATAACCAATTGAGAAAAGTTCCATGAAAAAATTGATTAATAACCCCAACGATCTAGTTCGGGAAAGCCTTCAAGGTATGGCGATCGCCCACCCCGATCTAATTAAAGTCAACTTCGATCCCCACTTTATCTACCGCGCTGATGCACCGATAAAAAATAAAGTTGCCATCATCTCCGGTGGTGGGAGCGGTCACGAACCAATGCACGGAGGTTTTGTGGGGATGGGAATGTTAGACGCTGCTTGTCCTGGTGAAATTTTTACCTCTCCCACTCCCGAGCAAATGTTAGAAGCTGCTAAAGTCGTCAACTCAGGTGCAGGTGTTCTCAATATTGTCAAAAATTATAGTGGCGATGTGATGAATTTCGAGATGGCAGCCGAACTTGCTTTCTCAGAAAATATCCGAGTCTTGAATATATTAATAGATGATGATGTCGCCGTTAAAGATAGTCTCTTTACTCAAGGACGACGCGGTGTCGGGACCACAGTGTTAGCAGAAAAAATATGTGGTGCTGCTGCTGAAGCTGGTTATGACTTGAAGCAAATAGCAAACCTTTGCCGGAAAGTTAATCTTAACGGTCGGAGTATGGGAATGGCATTGACATCATGCACAACACCTGCTAAAGGTAGCCCCACTTTTGAGTTAGGTAATAACGAAATTGAATTTGGTATTGGCATTCATGGGGAGCCAGGGCGAGAACGAATGTCAATGAAATCTGCCGATGAAATTGTGGAAATGTTGGCTGTATCTATTATTGAAGATGTAGGTTATAGTCGGATACTACGGGAGTGGGATGAGGATAAAGGAGAATGGCAGGAAGTGGAGTCGAGGGACCAACCATTTGAGTCTGGCGATCGCATCCTGGCTTTTGTTAACAGTATGGGTGGTACTCCTATTTCTGAGTTATATATTATTTATCGTAAATTAGTAGAAATTTGCGAACAAAAAGGACTACACATTGTCCGTAATTTTATCGGACCTTATATTACTTCCCTAGAAATGCAAGGTTGTTCTATTACTTTGTTGAAATTGGATGATGAGTTTATTAAATTCTGGGATGCGCCTGTGAAAACTCCGGCATTACGATGGGGTATTTAGGGTTTGCGTATGGAAAATCTTTTTGCTGGAGTAGGAGACAGGAGACAGGAGAAATGGGAATGAGCGAAGAGGTAGGAATAAGAATTATCCCAAGATTGTTCGACCCAACTATTTACAGCGGTTTTCATTTCAGTAGACCACAGTAAGGACGAATGGCATTTGCGTTCCGCAAAGCTCCGCTAACGCCCTTATATCATGTCCGGATAATTAGTGATGAAAAAATCTTCTCTTCTTCTTCTTTGTTCTTTCCTCTTTTTCTTCCCTCCTGTAGGGGCGTTAACGATAGTTATGCGTCAGCAAACGGCCGTTTGCTTGCGCATACTTCGTAACGCCCCTACTCCTGACTCCTGACTCCTGACTCCTAACTCCTCATTTATAACTATTAGACATCTCCAAAAATAAAAAATAAAATCAATTATTACCCAGAAATTATCAATTATTCTTCCTTGTTCCCTGTTCCCTGTTCCCTGTTCCCTCTTTTCTGGAGATGTCTATTCAACCGGACATAATATTACAGGGTTTTGCTTGTGAAGATAGATATGGTTTATCAATCTGAAAAGCGCTGTAAAGAATTATCAATTGTCAATGGCTTTGTTGCATGAAAGTACATAGCTGCCGTACTTGTTCCACATATGTACTTCATAATGCGCGGAAACTGCTGTAACTATTGGACAATAGATAAATAGAACATCAATGTTTGAGGTGAAAAAGGCTGAAACTTTTACCTGTAAAAGCTTTGAGGTTTAATCAGCAGAGTCATAACTATTGGACAATAGATAAATAGAACATCAATAATCCCCAAGCACAGCGATCGCTTTCTCTGCAAAGTAATAACTATTGGACAATAGATGAATAGAACATCAATAATCCCCAAATACAGCGATCGCTTTCTCTGTAGAGTCATAACTATTGGACAATAAATGAATAGAACATCAACAATCCCGAAACACAGCGATCGCTTTCTCTGTAGAGTCATAACTATTGGACAATAGATAAATAGAACATCAATCATCCCCAAATAGAGCGATCGCTTTCTCTGCAAAGTAATAACTATTGGACAATAGATAAATTAAACATTAATAATCGCCAAACACAGCGATCACTTTCTCTGGAGAGTCATAACTATTGGACAATAGTTAAATTGATTATCAATCATTCCCAAATACAGCGATCGCTTTCTCTGTAGAGTCATAACTATTGGACAATAGATAAATTAAACATTAATAATCGCCAAACACAGCGATCGCTTTCTCTGTAGAGTCATAACTATTGGACAATAGTTAACGAAGTCAGAAGTCAGATAGGGGAGCCGTCGGATTGGCGACGTACAGAAGTTATTTGTAAAGGGAATTTGAGCAACTCTCCAAAAATATTGCGCCTTAAAAGGCGGGGTTGCGCGACCCATGTTATACCAAATTCAAAAAAGGCAGTTACATCTTAATTTGTGATTTATTCCTAAAAGAAAAAATTATAAATTCCATAAATTATAAAATTTCCACCTTTTTTCCTCTTTAATATTTATGTTTTTCTTTCCCTATTCCCTGTTCCCTGTTCCCTGTTCCCTGTGTCGTCACGCTTTGCAATATTTTATGAAATTGGTATTATTTTGATAAATAGAACATCAATAATCGCCAAACACAGCGATATAGCTGCGGAATGGATGTTAAGAACGCTACTTTCATGCAACAAAGCCATTGTCAATTGTCAACTATCAACTGGTAATATTAGTATCTCAAGTAGTAACAGCAGAAATTGATAAACAAAATGACAGTTTCTTCAGAAAGTAAGGTAGGAATTGTACTTGTATCCCACAGTGCCAAATTAGCCGAAGCAGTGGCAGAACTAGCAAAACAAATGACCCAAGAACGAGTACCAATAGCGATCGCTGCCGGAATAGATGACCCAGAAAATCCTTTTGGCACTGATGTTCTGAAAGTACAAGAGGCTATAGAATCTGTTTATACTGATGCAGGAGTTGTAATATTCATGGACTTAGGCAGTGCCATAATGAGTGCTGAAATGGCCATAGAATTGCTCCCCCTAGCCCAAAAAAATCATATTAAAATCTGTCCTGCACCTTTGATAGAGGGAGCGATCGCTGCAATAATTCAAGCTTCTTTGGGAGCTAATATTCAACAGGTAATAGCTGAAGCAAATGGAGCTTTAATGGCTAAAAGTTCTCAGCTTAATGTTGATGAAGCTATCCCAATAAATATTGAAAATACTCAAAATAAAGATGACGAAACACCGTCAGAAAAAATCAAAATTACCGTAAAAAATTCCCAAGGTATTCATGCTCGACCTGCTGCTAAGTTAGTAGCCATAGCTAATAATTTTTCTGCTAAAATTAGTCTGCAAAATTTGACTAAAAATAGTCATATAGTCAATGCTAAAAGCATTAATCAAGTTATGAAATTAGCAGTAAAAAAAGGGGATGAGATAGAAATACAAGCTACGGGCCATAAAGGTGTTGATGCTTTAAAAGCAATACAAGAATTAATAACAAATAATTTCGATGAAGCCGAAGTAATAGTCAAGAAAACACCAAAAATATTAACTACACCAGATACAAATAATAAATTAGTAGGAACACCAGCATCTCCAGGAATTGCCATTGGAAATGTAGTGCGCGATCGAGCAGAAATTCTAGAAGAAGTTGAAGACTATCCTGTAGAAAATTCAGAGGTAGAGTGGGAATACCTACAGTTAATATTGCAAACTGCTAAACAGGAAATTCAGAGAATAATTGACAGTCTATCTGAGCAAAATAAAAGTGATAATAATCAAGCCGATATTTTTCAAGCACACCAATTATATATAGAAGACCCCACTCTGTTAGAGCAAGTACATCAGCTCATTTTTGCACAAAATTGCTGTGCAGCAGTAGCATGGAAAACAGCTATTGAGGAAATGATAACCACTTACCAACAATTAGAAGACCCCTACTTGCAAGCGCGTGCCATAGATATCAAAGATGTGGGAGGACGAGTGCTACAACTGCTTACAGGTACGAGTAGAAGAACTCTAAATTTCTCACAACCTAGTATTTTGGTAGCTCCAGACTTAACCCCCTCCCAAGCAACCCAACTGCAACCAAATTTAGTCTTGGGTATCTGTACTAGCGCTGGTAGTGTTACTGCCCATAGTACGCTGATTGCAAATATGTTGGGTATTCCGATGGTAGTGGGAGTAGGCGGTCAGTTATTGTCATTAACCCCAGGGTCTCAAATTGCTTTAGATGGGGAAACAGGTGAAATTTGGCTCGAACCGAATCAGGCACAGTTGCAGGAGTTACAAGCAAAACAAGCGGGCACTTCCAGCACATTTCAACAGCCCCAAGAGGCAATTACTCAAGATGGCAAAAAAATTCCCTTGATGGCAAATATTCTGGGGGTAGCAGATACAAAATTGGCTCTGGAGCGAGGTGCCGAAGGAGTGGGTTTATTGCGGACTGAATTTCTTTATCTCGAACGCAACACAGCACCAACAGAAGCAGAGGAATATGAAACTTATCGGGGGGTTGCTGAAATTCTGGGAACTCGCCCTCTAACTATCCGCACCTTAGATATTGGTGGCGACAAAGTACTTCCCTATATTAAGCAGGAGTCAGAAGCAAATCCTGTTTTGGGATGCCGTGGTATTCGAGAAAGTTTAGATACTCCAGAAATTTTGAGGAGTCAGTTACGGGCAATTTTGCAGGTAAGTCACGGACATAATATTAAGGTGATGTTCCCAATGGTGACATCTGTGCAAGAAGTACGCGCGGCTAGGGAGATTTTGACAGAAGTTGAGGACTCACTTCTAGAACTTCCCTCTTTTCCTGGTGTGGGGAATATAAAAGTGGGAATTATGATAGAAGTACCAGCAGCAGCGATGATGGCTGACCAGTTGGCGCAGGAAGTAGATTTTTTCAGTATTGGTACAAATGATTTAAGTCAATATGTAATGGCGGCTGACCGCACTAACTCAAAAGTGGCTCATCTTGCCGATGGTTTTGAACCTGCGGTATTGCGGATGATTCAGCAAACTGTCATTGCTGCCCATCAGGCCAGCATTTCCGTGAGTGTTTGTGGTCAATTGGCATCGAGTCCGTTAGCAGTACCGATTTTGTTAGGGTTGGGAGTGGATGAGTTGAGTGTAGCTCCACCAGCAATATCTATGGTCAAGAAAGTGATTTCTCAGTTAAATGGGTCTCAGGTAGAGGCGATCGCTCGTGATGTGTTGCAGTTAGATGGGGCGAAGTCGGTTAAAGAGTATATTGTTGGTCAACTAGGGCTAGTTATTGTATAGAACCCATTTGAGATCTATATAATTATGGTTCTCAAGTCTTTTCGCGCATCAATTTTGACCGAAAATCATCAGCAAGGAGTTGAATTTTTTGTATTATCTCTGCCCACATCTTCCCTCTTCCC
>NZ_JAAHGM010000111.1:0-14437 GCF_010692625.1 Okeania sp. SIO2C2 | reverse complement strand
TCCTGCCTCCTGCCCCCTGCCTCCTGCCTCCTGCCCCCTGCCTCCTGCCCCCTGCCTCCTGCCTTCTTAAAACACCATTGGCATTGAATTCATCTCCTCTTCCCGCAACGCTTCAGACAACAAACCCATTTTCACCGGAACATCATACAATCTCCCCTTGCCAAACCGCGACCAAAAATGACGCAACCCAGGCACAATAACTTTAACTACCTTTAACTCAATATCCGGGCGAGTCTGATCCAAAACCAAAGTTTCCATCCCTGCTGCTTGAGCAATTTTCACACAAGTCAAAACATCATCATAAATGTCATCGCTCCAAAGTTGCGGATAATCTCCATAAACTTTAGCAGGTATTTCTGGATGGGGAGCTAAATAAGGATGACTTGCTAAAGTTGCTGTCGTCATCCATTTTTGCATCCCCTCCTCCATCTGACTAATATCTTGCTCATCCATTCCCAACCCTATTTGATTGACTTCCGTTACCGCTCGCAGAATCGCAATTTTCGGGTCAAAATGCGCTCCGAAACCAGTAATAACTCGCTCATATTCTTCACCAACTCGACGCGACACCGCAGTAAAAGCAGGTATCCCTAAATCCGTAGTTAAATCCAACACCCATAACTCCCGCTGATTTTGTCGATAAAACTCTTGCACTTCCAATAAATAGGAGTCGTCAAAACTTGCTAAATCTACCCCCGGACGCTGCAAACGGTTATACCACCAAATCGCCACACTGTCGCGCTCCACTAATTCCAGAAATCCTTGCAAAATTGCTTCTTCTATGGTATTGCCCGCAGCGTTGCCATTGGAATCAGCTACACAAAAATTATGCTTTTTGGGTAATTTATAAGCATAATAACACCAAGCAGTAGGCAAATATTTGTGAGTCTGCTCCGTCAACGACCACACTGGAGTCCATTCAATTTCTTGACTGGCATCAAATGGTTGCGGAATCCAATCGTGAGCAACTTTACACTTAGCATTCAATTCCTCCCGGTTAGCATACTGAGTCGGACTAAAATGCAAACATTTTTCTAGATGAATACCTTGCTCTCCCAACTCAGCTAAAGTAGACTTTTTCCGAGGTTCGTCTCCCTGGAATATTCCCGAATAACGTTCGATCGCTTCACAAAAACCACTCGCTTTAGATTGGCGATCGCTCTTGCCTTTACCTCCACTTTTATGACTGAGGGAACGACGCAAAGCACCGAGACTTTTAGCTGCACCAAAACTATGAATGGCACTGTAAGTATGAATCAAAGGATTATCGGGGTCAGAAACTCGCACCAATGCACTGACAACTCCAGTTATTGGACTGATTAATTTTTCGTAGCGTTTGGTTGTTTGGTCTGGAGTGAAAGCGCGATGACCGCCATCTGTGGTAAAATGCTTTTTGCGACTGGTGAGACTGAGAGGATAAAATGACATTTCTTGGAGTAATTTAGGATTTCCACAAGCTGGACATTGGGGACGTTGACTCAAAAAGTGAGTTTCTGTGGTTAGGTTAGCTTGGTTGAAAGTAATTACTTTGCCAGCAAGAGTGGTAAAGTAGGGCATTTCCACCCCGCTTTGTTGTACTATCCATTTCGCAACTTCCGTGGTGATGAGATTAATAGCAGTTGCCAAAGTTGAAGGGAGGAAAACAGCAGGAGGAGGCAAACATCCAGAAACTTCTCTTTTGCTAGTAGTAGAAGCAACAGATTTTTGTTTTTGTCGCAAAACAGTAGCTTCCACTTCCCGATGTCCGCGCAAACGTTGACTCAAACATTCCCAACATCCCGTCTCTGGTTCAAATATCGGACCTAACCACAGTAAACTGCCTACTGGTTTTGCCAATAACCAAGGTTGATTAGCTGCGATGGCGGTTTTATTGATTTCTGCCAGTTGTGGTTGGAGATAGTCATCGGTGAGAACAACTAATAATGCGTTGCGGTCTGATGTGGGTGGGTAATCTTCCCAATGTTTAGTTTTGATACCCACTGCTGTCAAACTTTCGATTAATAAATCTGTAGTTGTTTCTCCCACTGAGGCGACATAAACGGTAATTTTTTGGAGAAAGTCGGCAGCGACTTGGGGTTCGATGTTGAGTAAAGACCAAAATGCAGCAGCAGGTGGGGATAGTTCGGGAGTTGCTTCCGTTAAATAACCTTTATTTCTGAGGCGATCGAGAACATATTCTACGTCTTCTGGGTCTACTATTTCTGCTAAAGTTTGACAGATTTCCTCAAAGGTATGTTGACCATCTAATAGGGGGATGAGCTGACAATAGAATTCTCCAGTGAGGGCGTCGGTGGAATTTTCTCCAAGGAGGTAAACGTGCTTGGGTTCAATGATTTCGATGCGATAGTGGGGTTTGATTTGTGGGTTTGACATTAATTGAGTTAAAAGTTAAAGATAGTTTTCTGTAATTATATAGCAGTACGCAAATAGGTTAGGACGTTTATAGATTCTCAAAGTTAGTCAGGAATTACTTTTAACTTTTGACTTTTGACTTTTGACTTGCGCGTAGCGCTTGAGTATCTAGAACAATCATGCTAATTTTTCCCAGTCTTCTAGAGCTACAGGTTCGTAAGGTTCTTCATAATAAATCACTTTTCCTTGTAGGGAAAGTTCGTGAGAGGATAGTTGTTGTGAAGAAGTCGATCGCATATCATGTTTCAATGTTTGCAGAATTGCTTCAACAATCTGGATACGTTCTTCAACAGATGTTCCTTCTAGTTTTTTGAGTATTTCTGATTCTATCATATTTTTTAACCTACACAGGACTTACAACTAATTACATTATGTTGAATATACTACCATTACCATGCAAGAGTATCAACTATTCAACCAGACTTTTGATTGTAATTCACAAATATACAACCATTCTTACTTTTAACTTTTGACTTTTGACTTTTGACTTGAAGACGATCGCTCACCAATGACCAGACCGGAATCCGAGTATTACCAACACAAGCATCACCGCCACAAACATTCGGTGTTTTGTTAATTCCTTGGGAAGCAAGAGATTGAGTTGCTAGTATTCTCAAAGCTACATTCATTGCTTCATCGAGGGAAGCATATTGACCACTTTGTACTTGATTGCGAATAAATTTTTCTAATTCTGGGTCGAGAGTTATTTCCATAATCTTATTATATTTAAAACTCAAAATTTAGGAGGCATCAAGGTAGTAGGTTGGGTTGAACGGAGTGAAACCCAACAAAACCTTATACCAATTTCCTAAAGTCAGACTACGCATAACTTGACATCTTGGATTTCAAGCTTGATAGATACTTTTACAAGTGTTGTGTAAGTTTATGAAATTGGTATTACTATTGTTGGGTTTATCCTGCGGATAAGCTCCGCTAACGTTCCTCAACCCAACCTACGCCTATTGCACCATTTAGTGTGTCAGTCCAGTAGGGTGCGTTAGACGGCAAAAATATAGGCTGTGAAAGCCATTTAACAATCCGTCGTAACGCACCATTATGCAAAACATTATAACCATGCCCAGAAAACCTCGAAACTTTAAAGCAGGATACTCCTACCATGAGCAAGTCAAAAGTCAAAAGTCATGCATTCAAAAGTTAAAAGTTAAAAGTTAGTGTTTGAGCTTTTGTTTGCTGGTGACTATAGACTTAGCTAGAATTTTCATCAGTTGTTCACATTCATCTAAAAGTTTTGTAATTTTTTCAGGTTCTATCATTTCAGTTTCAATTAGCAGTCTTAACCAATATCGGGTTTCCTTTGCTTCCTTCAGAGCAATTTGTTGTTTACTAATAAAATCTTTCACGCTCTGAGCTGACTGTGATTCTTCTATACCAATTCACTTTAAAAATGTCACAAATAGTTTCAAACTTTCTTATTGAAATAATTTCCTGAAATTACTGTGGCATCAAAGTTTGAAGTCTATAAAATCTTACTTTTGACTTTTAAATGCATGAATTTTGACTTCCGTGCAACGGTTTGACGTTCCAGACCTAAATAATTGATTAGCTAGTAATCTGGGAGTTCCTGGTTGTTGGTCTAAAAAGTTACAAAGTTTAATAATTCTGACTGCAAATCCAAAAGCTCTATCAGTAATTGGAATATAACTACTCATATACCGTTTCACGGAAGTGAAAATTTAAAAGTCAAAAGTAATCTCTGAGTGAGTTTGAGCATTTATAAATGTCCACGCCCTATTTGCGTAGTGCCATAACTACTCATACTTTGTGGAACCAAAAAAAATATAAAGGCCAAAAGCATCATCGATACTATTTGTCGGTTTTTGACAAGAGATATTTACAAATCTTTGCAGGCAGGAGGCAGGAGGCAGGAGGCAGGGGGCAGGAGGAGATTCTGCTCTGAAGGCAGGGGGCAGAAGGCAGGATAAAATTCAAGACTTCAATTTTTGTCACTTTTGAATTTTGACTTTTAACTTTTGACTTGAAATGGAGCGATCGCCATGTTCTTACTTTTGACTTTTAACTTGATTGGCTATTTATTAATTTGAAACAAATTGATAAACTCAGCTACAGAGACGATTTTGGTATTTATCAAAGATTGTGCTTCTGAATAATCAGCATCACCTGTAATCAAATAGTCAGCTTGAGCAGAAAGGGCACAGGCAAGAAACTTAGCATCTTTTCTATCTCTGGGAAAATCGACTGCCACATCTACCTTAACTCTGAGTGTTAAAACTTGAACTAGATTTAGTAACCGTTCCCGTCTTTCCAGATTAATTTTTAACCGTTGGCGCTGTAAAACCTCCTGATATTCTGCCAAAATGTCCACAGAAACCAGCCACTCACATTCTGATGCCACCCAAAGAACAACTCGTTCAGGATTTTTGTTTTTCAGAGCAGCAGAAACTAAAATATTTGTATCAATAATAACCTTCATTTTCCCTGTCTGTAAGCCTCAATCTCTGCCATAATTTCTGCCTCTGTTATCTCTTGAACTTCTGGGAGAGACTGTAATTCCTTGAAGATGCTTTGCAGTTCTTGAACCAAAACTGCTTTGGATTTCTGGTTTGTCAAGATGGAAGTGGAAGTGGTGGAACGACTTTGAATAAACTCCGCAAAATCTAATACTTCCTGCTGTTTCTCTGGTGAAAGATTGAGCAATACTTGATTGATAGCTTGGATAATTGGTCTAGTTAATGTCATGCCACGATTCTCCAAATCTGGTTTAATTAAGGGGCTTTGTTATTATGGGGCAGGTTGATTTGATTTCAGATTGAGTTTTCAAATTAATAGGACTTACGCAAAATGTGAAATTATAAACTAATTGTAGGGGGCGAATGCCATTTGCCCCTAGTCCCTGAATTTTATCTTGAAACAGAGCGATCGCTCTATTCTTACTTTTGCCTTTTGCCTCTTGACTTTTGAATTAATTAGGAGCGATCGCCATGTTCTTGCTTTTGACTTTTGCCTTTTGACTTTTGACTTCAAACAAAGCGATCGCCCTATTCTTACTTTTGCCTTTTGAATTTTGACTTTTGAATTATTATGCCCAAATGCGACCGCGACGGAAAGGAGGATCGTCTTCTCGTTTGTGGTCTTTGAACATTACCTTCCAACGTGCGTAGTCTTCTAGACCTGTTGCCAGTATAGTTTTCTCTTCTGCTTCTGGCTCTGGTTGTTGGATTGGTTGTGATGGTTGAGAAGTTGTTACTGCCTCAGTTTGAGGTTTTGTTTCCTCCTGAGTACTACTTGCTTTGCTAGTGGCTTTAACTTTTTTTTCTGGCATAATTATTCTCCTTGATTTAACAAAATTATGATTAGAGATTGTGAAAAATTAGCGATGTAAGAAAGGCATGAGGCAGAACACAGAAGGGAAGAAAAGGCTAGATTTATTACTTTTGCCTTTTGCCTTTTGCCTTTTGCCTTTTGACTTCATTAGGAGCGATCGCCATCTTCTTACTTTTGACTTTTGACTTTTGAATTTTGAATTTACCAACGCCAACCAGAAGACATAATCTGATTGTATGTGGGATAATTATAGGGAGCTGGATCGTTATAGTTAGCTCCGTGCATCAAGTCCATACGAATTGTTACTAGGTCTTCACCCCGACCATGTACCACATCTACTGCTAGATGAGGAGAAATAATATCAGGTCTTTTTACCGGAGCTGCTTGTTTAGGTAATCTCATATTTGTTCTAAATAGATTCGATTTTTTTTAGCGGTCAGCGTTCAGCACTCAGCAGTCAGCAAGATTATTTTTTTAAAGTTAAGAAGGAGATTTCAATCCCTCCTTAACTATCCTACCTTTATAAGCAGGGAATTTAACCTAGAGCTGCTAAAAGCTGATAGTTAGTTAACTGAACTTAGGCAGAAACCTGGTTTATGAACTAAAATTTGCCATATTATAGCATCAGGCTAATAAACCCGATTTCTTGGTTAGGGTGCGTAAGTTCCATTTAACTTACTATAATATAAACCGCAATAGAGCAAACGTTAAAATTATTAAAAAAAAATTTTTGTATTTTTTGCCAACTGCCTACTTGTAGATGTATACTTAATTCTGAAAATATAATTAATAATATATCTAATTGTGCCAGACTTTGCAGATATTCCCGGACTAACCGAATTATGGACTCACACTAGAGGAGATTCCCGCATTACTGTAGCTCTCCTGGATGGAACTGCTGACATAGAACGTGGTTGTTTTCAAGGGGCTAACGTTACGAAAATTAACTCTTATTGGCAAGAAGCAGTAGAACTAGACCCCACAGAGATAGATGCCTACCGAGAAATTCAGAACTCAGATGAAAAGAGTGAAGTCAGACAGGCAAAACTGAAAGAAGCTATCCCAGACGAACTAACTTTACAAATTCTGGGAGCAGCTTTCCACGCGACTCATGTTTTTAGTAACATTTTCGGACAACCAGGTACTCCCGTGGAAGGTATTGCCTACAAATGTCGAGGCATTAATATTCCTCTGGGTTTTGGTACTGACTATTATATCGACCCCATAAACTTAGCTCGTGCCATTAACCTAGCAGTAGATTTAGGGGCAAATATTATTCACTGTGCCGCCTGTCGCCCTACCCAAACTGGTATTGGTCAGGAAATCCTTGAAAAGGCAGTACGTCAAGCTCAGGAAAATAATGTTTTAATAGTCGCTCCCACTGGCAATAATAAAGGTGAATGTTGGTGTCTCCCCGCTATTTTGCCTGGAGTCATGTCCGTAGGAGCAATGAAAGATAACGGTCAAGTATTCAAATTTAGTAACTGGGGCGGAGAATATCAAAATCAAGGTATTATTGCTCCCGGAGAAAATATTCTCGGCGCTCAACCAGGAACAGAAGAAACTGTCCGCAATAAAGGTACCAGTTGTGCAGCGCCAATGGTGACGGCTATTTCCGCATTGTTGATGAGTTTGCAGTTACAGCAAGGGGCGTCTCCAGATGCAGAAGCAATACGAGCAGCATTAACAAATAGTGCCATTCCCTGTACTTTGGAAGATACCGAAGAAGTCGAACGTTGTATGTTAGGTAAACTGAATGTTGCCGGAGCTTATCAACTTTTGACTGGAAAACAGTTAGAAGCAGTGGGAGTTTCTGCTTCAGAAGCAACGTCTGAGGCAGATGTAATATTAGGAGATAGTGGGGTTGATGTCGCGGAAGTTATGGTAGATGAAAATTCTGTAGTTCCTGCTCAGGAAAGTTCTCCCATATCTTTTTCTGTAGCAGTGGGAGAAAATCGAGAAAGTGCGACAAATGCGCCTACAAATATTACTGCTGCATCAGGAGTAGAGCAAAACAATATCAAGTCTATAAAAACGGCTCAAGCTGCTCAAGGTATTACCCCTAGTGCTGGCTCCAATATGATTTATGCTTTGGGAACAGTAGGTTATGATTTTGGCACCGAGGCACGACGAGACTCTTTTAAACAGTTGATGCCAGCAGTAATGTTAGATGGCGTTCAAGTTCCAGCTAATCCCTATGATGGTCGTCAAATGGCTGATTATCTGGATGCTAATTTATATGAGGCGAAATCTTTAATCTGGATATTAAGTATAGAATTAACTCCTATTTATGCCCTGAGACCTGTAGGTGCATTTGCCGACGATATTTATGAAACTCTGCAAAATATGTTGGCAGGAGAAGTGGAGGCACAAGACCATGAAGATTACATCGACAGGGTAAGTGTTACCGGGAGGTTAACAGACCAAACGGTAAAATTGTTTTCTGGGCAAACCCTACCTGTAGTAAAAATCAACAGTCCCAGGGGAATGTATGGTTGGACGGTGAATACTCTCATAGATAGTTCTTTGGAGTCAGTGAGTGCGGAACAAGCAGAGGCAGAAGAAGAAGCAATACGGAAGTCTCTGAGAAGCTTTTTGGAACGGGTTTATTACGATTTGCGGAATTTGGGTCAGGCAGACCGCGATCGCGCCCTCAACTTTGCAGCGACAAATGCTTTCCAAGCAGCAACCACTATTTCTGATGCAGTTGCTATTGGGATGGAGTTGCACAGCATAGAGGTGGAGAAGAGTCCTTTCTGTCGTTATAATAGTAACTGTTGGGATGTGAAGTTGAAGTTCTTTAATCCAGACAATACTAGGAGAGCAAAGAAAGTTTATCGTTTTACCATTGATGTGTCTGATTTAATGCCTGTGACTTTGGGTAAGGTGCGGTCTTGGTCTGTGCCGAAGTGAATTCAATTCAAAAGTCAAAAGTCAAAAGTCAAAAGTAAGAATTTGTTTGTAGTTTTGCTTTAGCCCGATAGATAGTTGAGTGCTAGATCAAAACTACGAGCGTAATTAGAGGAAAAGGCAGAAGGTAGAAGGGAGCGATCGCTACTGAGTGAAAAGAAATGTAAATGTTTATTGCCAACTCCAGCCAATCAATCTATACTAACAAAAAACTCACTCACCGAGAAAAATGAAATGGGTAAAAAGAATATCAAGCCTTCTATCAATCAGCCTGTAATCCGCAATATTACCAATGTTGCTAAACCTGCCCTGGAAGGACTTAGCGAAGAAAACCTAATGACCACAACGGTCGGAGTAGCCGCGAGTGGAGGTCGGGGTATTCCACGCGGATTGCCGGGCGCATGTTCTTACGACGGAGACGACGCAGAATAATTTCAGAATATCACAAACATATTCGCTCATGTCAAAAATCTTTTTCCTCCTCTTTCGCCGATCTATTAGCTTCAACAAATTGATTTACGATGCTTGCTAGTTCTTCGTTTGACCATATCTGGCACGGCAATTTAAGTCAAAAGTTAAAAGGCATGCATTCAAAAGTAAGAGGAAGGTAGAGATTTGGTTGTGATGAAATAAAGGCTAAAATTAAGAGTTAATCTCAATGCTTTTAGCCTTTTAAAGTCAAAAGTAAGAATAGCTGGAGATTTGTGACTTCTGAGAATACATTACAAAGCAAAAGTCATGCATTAAGAACAGTGCGTTGGCGGAGCCGTCGCTGCAGCTATATCGGTTGGCATTGGGGAACTGTTGCTGATATTATCTAGGTTATGAGAGAGCTAGATAGAAAACTAGAGATTTAAAAAACTCTTTCATTATCAATTATCAATTATCAATTATCCATTATTACCCAGCCAGTTTTCCAAATCTATGATGGTTGCTAAATCAAAAATTTCTTCTCCTAAAATATCTAATTTTTCCAGAGATAACTGCTCTATCTGAGTTTTAACTTCTGGAGCTATTTCTCCAAACTTTCGCCGAATTTGACGTAAAATTTGTTTCACTATTTGCTCCCGTCCAATTTCCATTCCAATACCAATTCCTTCTTCCCGTCCAATACCAATTCCTTGCTCCCGTCCAATTTCGATTCCTTCCTTTATCGCCAAACTAATTTGTCCTTTCTTATCTCTAATCAACGTTTCCTGTTTCTCTAATTCCTCTAATTCTTCATTGTTTAAATTCGCCTTATTCGCTATATTTAATGCCGCTTCTATTTCTGATACTTCTCCTAATGAAGAAGGTATTACTTCTAAAGAAGGCGCTGATTTAATAAAATATATCCATTTATCACTGAGGGTTTCTAATTCTGATAATTTTTTGTTAAATTTCGGCAATTCTAAAAACATTAAAGTTAATTCATCTTGATAATTAAACAATTCTGTCTCTTCTTTAAATTTAAACTTAGTCATCATTTTCTCCGTTTTTTCATTTTCAAATAAAACAAAATCGGTAATTGTTAAAGCGATAAAAGGTTGCAACATCATATAACCTTGCCCTGCATCTAATTGATTTCCATAAGCTTTGGCCAAGTTATAAATTACTCGTTTTTCAAAACCTTCTACGTTCAATACTTGCATTTCAATGATGACTGTAGAACCATTATTTAAAACAGCTTTTACATCAAAATAAGTCTCTTTCATAGTATTAGTAACTCCGGGGTTATAGGGGTTAATTATTTTCAGAGATTGAATAATATTTTGATTGTCATAAACTATGGCATTGAGAAAGCTAATGAGAATATTTTGACTGTGAATAGAACCGAATATTTTTTTAAAAGCAAAGTCAGTTTTGGGGCTGATAAACTTCATCATTTTTACTACTTACTTGATTTTTGTGTTTATTATATAACAATTCCTGTGATGGTAAGGTAAAAAATTAGTTGGTTTTAATGAAGTGATTTTTTACGAAGAAGGCAGGGAGCAGAAGGCAGGAGGTAGAAATTCAAAATTCAAAAGTAAGAACTTGGCGATCGCTCCATTTCAAGTCTAATTTGCTGGATAATTACTATAGCTTGCCTCATTGTGACGGTCACTCCGTGGAAGGAAGCAATCTCAGGGGTGCTACGAGATTGCTTCCTATCGTCGCAATGACCAATGTTCAATCAGATTTTATATAAGAACATGGCGTTGGCGGAGCCTAGCGGCAGCTATTCGCCACCAATTAACTCAAGCCAAGCAAAAGGCAAAAAAAAAAAAGACTTAAGTCTTGAACTCCTCCTGCCTCCTGCCTTCTGCCTTCAAAGATTTGTAAATGCTTCTTGTCAACAACCGACAAATAGTGTAAACTGCAAAAAAACTCACTCTGGAGAAAAATCACAATGGGAAAAAAGAATATCAAGCCCTCTATCAATCAGCCTGTCATCCGCACTCATGTTGCTAAACCTGCTCTCGATCATGTTGCTCTCGAAGGACTGACAGAAGAAAGCCTGACCAGCAGCACCAACAACACAAGCCTTGGCCTGGCTCCCAATTTGACCGGCTGTGGTAGTTGGGAGGAGAGGTGTTCTTACGACGGAGACGACGCAGAATAATCTCAGAATATCACAACTCAATACAAAATGTCAAAAACCTTTTTCCTCCTCCTTTGGCGGTCTATTAGCTTCAACAAATTGACTCACAACCTTCGCCAGTTCTTCGTTTTCCGATATCTGGCACGGCAATTTAAGTCAAAAGTCAAAAGTCAAAAGGCAAAAGTAAGAATAGCTGGAGATTTTTTAAGGCAAAAGTAAGAGGAAGGAGAGATTGGTTGTGATGAAATAAAGGCTAAAAGTAAGAGTTAATCTCAATGCTTTTAGCCTTTATATTTTTTTGGGTTGCACAGAAATAAGGAACACGGCGATCGCTCTGCTTCAAGTCAAAAGTCAAAAGTTAAAAGTTAAAAGTAAGATTTCATAGGCTAAAAAGTTTAACTACACAGTAACTTCAGGAAATTATTTCACATTTAAAGTTTAAAACTATTTGTGACATCTTTACAGCGAATTGGTATAAACAGAGAGCAGGATGTCATTTTAGTCAAAAAGCAAAAGTCACTCATTCAAAAAATGGTATCCACGTCACGACCAAAATTTCGTAGCGACAATGAAAACTGTTGTAAGTTTGAAAAATTTCACTACATGGTAAATTTAATAATACACATTTCTAAAAAAAACAATGCAGAAACATTACCTTTTTAAACTTTCTACCTCCTGCCTCCTGCCTCCTGCCTCCTGCCTTTTTATTAACTTTATTTAATTTTGACTTTTGACTTTTAACTTTTGACTTAATATTTAAAGATGCCTGAAATTTCTAATATTCCCGGAATCAAACAACTCTGGGCAAAAACCAAAGGTAACTCTGAGGTTTGCGTGGCAGTGCTTGACGGTTTAGTTGACCTCAAACATCCCTGTTTTGATGGAGCTAACTTGACTCAACTACCAACTTTGGTACAAGGTGAAGCTACTCCTAAAAGCGAGATGTCTCTCCACGGAACTCATGTTGCCAGTATTATTTTTGGTCAGCCCAATTCTCCCGTATCTGGTATTGCTCCCCATTGTCGAGGATTAATAATTCCCATATTCTCAGACTATCATCGCCGAGCTTCTCAATTAAATTTGGCACGGGCGATCGAACAAGCGGTGAATGCGGGAGCAAATATTATTAATATTAGTGGGGGCGAACTGACAGACTATGGTGAAGCTGAAGACTGGCTAAACCATGCCGTGAATTTATGCCGAGACAATAATGTTTTGCTCGTCGCTGCTGCGGGTAATGATGGTTGTGAATGTTTGCACGTTCCCGCAGCACTCCCAACTGTCTTAGCAGCAGGAGCAATGGGGGCAAATGGACAGCCCCTAGATTATAGTAACTGGGGCGAAAATTATCAAACTCAGGGTATTCTAGCTCTGGGAGAAAATATTTTAGGAGCTGAACCAGGAGGTGGTACAATACCACTGAGTGGGACTAGCTTTGCCACCCCAGTAGTGTCAGGAGTAGCTGCATTACTGATGAGTCTGCAATTGCAGAGGCAAGAAAAACCAGACCCACAAAAAGTTCGTACTGCCTTACTCCAGACAGCTATTCCATGTCTGAGTCAAGACACGCGCCGTTGTTTAGTTGGTCAGATCAATATCTCAGGTGCCGTTGCCCAAATAACAGGAGAAACTATGTCAGAATCAGAACAAGATAATAATAATGGTATTGAAGCTAGCTGTGGTTGTGATGCAACCCCAGAAGCTAGTTTACAAGCTTCGGTTGGTCCAGAAAATAATCTTCAGACTTCCGCCGACAATGGTGTGGTAGCTGCTGGAGTTGTTGAAGCTGGCGTTACTACCTCACAACCATTATCATCAACTAATACTTCTAATAATCAAATTTCTGCTATGCCAAATAATAATGGAATTACACCCAGTCAACCTCCTCAAGATGTGACAAATATTGTCTACGTTATCGGTACATTGGGTTATGACTTTGGAACTGAAGCACGGCGCGACTCTTTTAAACAGTTGATGCCAGCGGTTACTATTGAAAATACTCAAATTCCAGCTAACCCTTATGATGCACGTCAAATGGTGGATTATTTGGCTGATAATCTTTCGGAAGCTAAGTCTTTGATTTGGACTTTGAATATGGAATTGACTCCCATCTACGCTATTGAAGCTGTGGGTTCATTTGCACGGGATGTATATGAAGCTTTACAAGAGTTACTTGCAGGGGAAGTAGAAGCAGAAGATGCTGATGAATATATTGAGCGGGTGAGTATTCCAGGCAGATTAACTGGGCGTACAGTTAAGTTGTTCTCAGGTCAAGTGATACCTGTAATTGAACCTGTTAGTCCTCGTGGTATTTATGGTTGGCGGGTGAATACCTTAGTTGGTTCTGCTTTGGAGGCAGTGCGTGGAGAACAAGCAGAAGCTGATGATGAGCAAATGCGTCGGAGTTTGAGCAGTTTCCTCAATCGAGTTTATTACGATCTACGGAATTTAGGGCAGACTTCTCAAGACCGAGCTTTAAATTTTGCAGCTACTAATGCTTTCCAAGCGGCTCAAACTTTCTCTACAGCAGTGGCAGCAGGTATGGAGTTGGATAGTATTGCAGTGACAAAGAGTCCATTCTGTCGGATGGATAGTGATTGTTGGGATGTGCAGTTGAAGTTCTTCGATCCAGAGAATAACCGTCGGGCGAAGAAGGTGTTCCGGTTTACTATTGATGTGAGCGACTTCATTCCAGTAACTTTGGGCGAAGTTCGTTCTTGGTCTTCTCCCTATTAGAATTCAAAATTCAAAAGTCAAAAGTCAAAAGTAAGAATGGCTTGAGATTTGTGACTTTTTGGCGACTACAGGAGGGGAAATTTAGAATGTCATTCTCCTCCAATTTTTATTTGCTTGCCCTCGAATATTTATATTAGGAGGCAGGGGGCAGGAGGCAGGAGCATTGACTTAATCAACGAATAACGACATAATACGTATTTAAGCATACTATTTAGACTGGCTGCGCTCACGCATACATGAAATCCATGATTAACAAAGCTCAAACTTAATAATAAACAGAAAACTTTGATGGCTCAACACGCAGGTTATTCAAGATGTTGCTATAACTGGGGTTTAAGTCTGTGGAATGCTGCTTACAAAGATGGTGACAAACCAAATGCTTCCTGCGGAATGCTGCGCAAACGTAAGTTGAGAGAGGTTTTTACTAATCACACAAAACCTCTTTATCCCTGGATGAAAAGCTTGTCGTCTAGAGTTGATCAATATGCTTTTCCTACGGAATGCTGCGCAAAC
>NZ_JAAHGM010000110.1:0-15119 GCF_010692625.1 Okeania sp. SIO2C2 | reverse complement strand
CCAGAGGTAATTATCAATTATCAATTATCCATTATCCATTAATGAACTCCTGTCTCCTGTCTCCTGTCTCCTGACTCCTAGATAAAAAAACTTGGTATTTATCAAGATACGCTCAGGGGTTCTATAGTTGGGAGTGAAGAAGTGGGGGAGTGGGGGAGTGGGGGAGTAAGGGAGTGGGGGAGTAAGGGAGTGGAGGAGTGGGGGAGTGGAGGAGTGGGGGAGTGGGGGAGATTAAATATTCAAGTAATTAGGGTCTGCTGAAAAAATTGGTTGGTGGGAGTAGGACACGGGGACGCACCAGACGCACCAGACGCACCAGACGCACCAGACGGGTCGATTTATGGGAGAACAGGCAACGGTTTCGGCCATTTTATGTGAAGGAATTTTCTTGAATTTCAGCAGAAAATTTCAGTGTCTTGAGGCAAAACTAGCCAATAACATAGGAGATAAACTGAATATAAAAGCTCCATTACCGTCAGCTATCCTGACTTTTAGATTTAATCAGCAGAGCAATAATTATAGAATTATCAACATATAATATATAACCGGATTCTATATGATAACTAGCGAACGGCTATTAGCTTTCAGCATTCAGCTAATACCAATTTTAAAAAAGAATGTTACGAATAGTAAGAGAAATAAAAAGACTTTTCAGAATATTACTTTTGACAAAAAAGATGACTTCAGACCTGAAAAATGGTATTGAAGCCATTCCCATAAGACTCCTGACTCCTGACTTCCCCTCCACCGGAGGGGTTAGGGGTGGGTTGCGAGGGGTTAGGGGTGGGTTGACTCCTAAGAAATATCCTAGCTATTTGTAGCAAACATTTATTAATTTGGCATAATATCATGTCCGGATAATAGCGTGATAAAAAAACCTTTTCCCTTCTAACCTTTTCTTCCCTTCTGCCTCCTGCCTCCAGCTCCCGCTGCCTTACCTGCTCCAAAGTGTAAGTATTCAACCGGACATGATATAAATTGTATAGCAGGGAACAGGGAACAGTAGGAAAAACATTTCCCCTTCTTTGCTTCATCGCTCATTCCCATTTCTCCTGTCTCCTGTTTCCTACCCCGACTAAAAGACTAGTGAAGCGCAAACCCTAATTATTAATTGTTGAACATTTTCTTGGTATGTCTGGACTCATAGATTTAAAATAAACTTATACCTTGTCAAAACTTTTTCTTAAACTATGCTAAACAAAGAACAAATTATCCAATGGCTACAAGCAGTAGCAACAGTGTTACAAGAAAAGAAAGATTATCTCACAGAATTAGATGCCACCATTGGTGACGCTGACCATGGCATTAATATGAATCGTGGCTTTCAGAAAGTCGTAACTCAACTACCCACTTTTACTAACAAAGATATCGGCAGTATTTTCAAAACTGTGAGTATGACTTTAATCTCTTCTATAGGTGGTGCTAGCGGACCTCTATATGGCACTTTATTTTTGCGAATAAGTGCTGTAGTAGCGGGGAAGTCGGAAATAACAACAGAAGATATGGCTAAAATATTGGTAGCAGCAGTTGAGGGAGTAGTGCAGCGAGGTAAAGCTAACTTGGGAGACAAAACCATGTTAGATGCTTTGTCACCTGCAGCAGATACTTTTACAGAAGCAGCGGGAAATGGTTGTAGTTTAGTGGAGAGCTTGAAACAAGCTGTAGATGCTGCTGAACAGGGGATGAAAAATACGATTTCGATGTTAGCTAAGAAAGGAAGAGCAAGTTATTTAGGCGATCGCAGCATCGGTCATCAAGACCCAGGAGCAACTTCAACTTATCTCATACTCAAGACCTTGTTAGATACTTTAGAAAGCGATCGCCAGATTAATTAGGGTTTGCGCTTCACTAGTCTTTTAGTAGGGGTAGGGGTAGGGGTAGGAGACAGGAGACAGGAGACAGGAGACAGGAAGAACGGGGAATGAGCGAGGAGGTAGGGGTTCAATAATGGATAATGGATAATTGATAATTGATAATTACCTCTCCCTAAAAGGAAGAGGATTGAATAAAAGGAAAAAATTGATTTTTTTCCCCTTGAAAGGGGAGGTTTTAAACCTGAATTATTTAATTATTTAATTATTAATTCTTCGGTAAGAATTGTCCCAAGATTGTTCTGCCATAATCGTCCAAAATACTAGCTTTTTGAGCGTTTTAGACTGAAACAGGGGCACTGCAATTCGACCCCAAAAAGGTACTTGTCTTTATATATCAATGCTTTTAGATTTAATCAGCAAGCCCTAATTAACAATTATGAACAAATTTTGGAGTCTTATAGCTATTATTTTCAGCTCTATTAGTTGCCCAATTTTTCTCCACCATTTAGTTATATCAAAACCTATTATTTTTTCGCAAAATTTAGCTATAGCCAATCAGAAATACAATAGGGTATATGGCAACATACCTAAACAAAATATAGGAGACAATAGAGAACTTTGTGTAAGTCCTGAAATTGTCGAAAATACTATTTATAAATACAGAAAAATTGGAGCTATTGTAGAATTAGAAGGTTTAAATTTACCCCGCCCAAAAGTCACAGGTAAAGCAACTATCCCTTTTCAATTTTTAGCAGGAGGAACAGCTTTTACTGTAACAGCTACTCTGGGAAAAAGATCGGGTAATTTCTTATTAGATACTGGTGCTTCTACTTCTATTATTGCTACAGAAACAGTAAAAGAATTAGGTTTAATGGGAAAACCAGTACCGCAAGAACTTTTAACCTATGCCGTAGCTGGAGATGAATGCCCAGAAATGAAAGCTAATTTGCATAGTTTACCTGTGTTAAAAATTGATAATGTCAAAGTAGAAGGGTTAACAGTTTTAGAATTTACTACTACTATCATGCCAGATGGATTATCAGGAGTTTTAGGAATGGATATTTTGAGTAATTTTGATGTAGAAATTCATCCTCAAACTCAAGAATTAAAATTATTGCCTCCTACTCCAATACCTACTACAAATATTGATGATGCTATTTCACTTAAAGCGAAGTTAGGTGTGGTGTTAGCTGAGGTAGAAATTAATGGCAAAGGTCCGTTTATTTTTATGTTAGATACGGGGGCAGAAAGTATTTTTATTTCTCAAAAATTAGCTAATCAGTTAAATATTTCTGCTGCTGAGAGACAGGAAATTCGAGTGCAAGGTTTTTGTGGAATAGAAATGGCAGAATATGCCTCTTTAGCTAAAGTGAAAATGGGAAATTATCAACTCACAAATTTAGAAACAGTGATTTTATCTTCCCCTGTATTGAAATTATTAGAAGTTGATGGAATTTTAGGGCAAAATTTTTTGAACAATTATCAGCAATATTGGCGCTTTAATCAAAAAAATCCAGAAAAATTTCCGGCGGATGGAAGTTTATTATTAACTCCTTAAAAAGGGTTTCGGTCTGGAATGCTCCGCAAACAGATACCATTAACAAATTTTTAGGCTAATAGCTAATAGCTGATAGCTAGTTAACTAAATGCGGATAGTTTTTACCGGAAAATTTTGGTCTAAAGTCTCCTCTTTTAAGGGGATAAAAAAAAAGAGAATATTCCATATTTCAAGCCTCCTTATTGCAGAGGTACTGTTAACTAAGTTTCGACCATAGGAGGCTAACTGATAACTGATAATACAAATTTCCATGCATTAATGCTATACTTCCGATGAACTTCAGTTATTAAGTAATAATAATCGTTTAGTAATTTTTATAACGATCATCGGCATTAAACCAAGATATCTTATCTCTTTTAACCCTACTCCCTACTCCCTACTCTCAAGGAGATGTAGCAATAATGGGTGAGATTTGGTATAACTGATAACTGATAACTGAAATGACACTCTTGAAATATCTATTTTTTTGAGTACATATTAGTTATTGTATAAGTCAGGAGTCATAATAAAAGAGGGATAAATGAAAAAGGAAGGATTAGAGTGGGAATTATCTGGGGAAATTCCGGCATTTTATCTCTGCATTGAATGGAAGTAGAGAGTGCGATAACTATATAGATTTTACAGCAGATTCCAAGTATATGAAGTACAGAGATTAACAATTGAATGAATGCAAGTGCGGGCATCTTGCCCGTGATAGGTGTACCTCACCAAAGTGGAATGTGCTGTATATAAAACTTCATTGCGGCAAGCATAAAAAAGAAAAAAAATCTTTTAGTTAATCCTATAGTTTTAAGAAGAGGTAATTGTTAATTATTGAACTATGTTAGGTTGTTCATCCAACCAATTAATTTGAGAATACCTTTGTTAAATTCCCAACAAGCAAGATTTAACTTCAGACCTAAAACCTAACACCTAAAACCTAACACCAATTCCCAAAAATAATGCTATACTCCCGATGGGACTTCAGTTATTAAATAATAGTGGTTCAATAATTTTTGTAATGATTATTGGCATTAAGCCAAAATATCTTATGTTTTTTAACACTACTCCCTACTCCCTAGTCTCAAGGAGATGTAGAAATACTTTTGATATTTGGTATAACATCTACAACCTAAAACCTATAGTTTGAAGGAGAAGTAATTGTTAATTATTGAACTATTTGAGACTGTTCATCCAACAAATTAATTTGAGAATAACTTTGTTGCATCCCCAGCAAGCAAGATTTAACTTCAGACCTAAGATTTAACACCTACCACCTTCTTCAATCTTTTAGCAATTCTCAAACATTTATAAAAAGTAGCAATCAAAAATACTTCAGCAAAAACTTTAAATATTTCCTCTATACTCCTGAGCCATTCCCTTTGCATTTCTTGAGTTTCATTCAACAAATTTGATGTTTCTTGACCTTGAGTCAAAAAATCAAGTGCAATGGAACAACAAGCTAAAATCAAAGCAATCTTAAAATAACTAAAAGCCTCTCGATATTGATAAAACTCCTGACGAAAATAGTAAATTACCAACAACCCAATAATCCCGTAAATCACAATAATTAGATCGTCAATACTATCAGTCAAAGCAGTTTCCTGAATTTGAAAGATCCAATGAATAAATTTATCTAACCTTTCATGGATTTGAATTAGTTCATCCACAGCGCAAAACACAAAACCAAAAGTCAAAAACTGCCAAAGTATTTGATAATTCTTTCCAGACTGAGATACCTCTTTTCTGCCAATTCTTAAACGATAAATTTTCCAGTTAATTCCAGCAATAATTAATAACTGAATACCCGATAACCAATTAATCAAAGATCCCTCATCAAAATATCGATATGGTCCTTTATCCAGTAGTATTGCCCGGAAGATAACAGCAGCGATCGCCACAAAATCCACAAATAATGCGGTTGATAGTAGTTTTTTAGTAGAAAATCCTGACATCAAAATTATTAATAGGAGGGAACAGGGAACAGGGAACAGGGAACAGGGAACAGGGAACAGGGGATAGGGGGAAAGAACTGATAATTTATGTACGTTAATTGATTTTATTTTGTATTTTTGGAGATGTCTATTATTCAGATTGTATTACCTGAGTAAGTGTTCTATATCACTAGCAAAACTTTATCAGGACTTACGCAAAGACACTGTGTATAGAGTCCAGTAACTATTGGACAATAGTTATGAGTACTATATATAGCGTATCTGCGTAAGTCCTATTTATACTATATCCGCTCAATAACACGAGCAAACTCCGCGCGTGCTGAGGCAAACAAAAAACTTTCTCTTCCTTCCCCTTCTTATACCTTAATTTATCAGGACTTACGCAAAGGCACTATTTATAGAGTAAAACTACTATTGGACAATAGTTTTGAGCGCTATATATAGCGTATCTGCGTAAGTCCTATTTATTTCTGCTCCTAACTACTCCTAAAATCCTGACTCCTGCTTCAATTATAAGTTTAACTTATGTTAAGATTAGATATAAATATTTATATTTTTTTCAATATTTGTTTACAAAGGTTTACAAAGTTTAGTAATATTGAATTGACCAAAGGTAAGTATTTGTTCTCACTGTTATGGCAACTCAATTTCCCTGGCTGACCACCATAGTCCTACTGCCACTTCTGGCCGCCCTACTCATCCCCGTCATCCCCGATAAAAACGGAAAAACCATGAGATGGTACGCTCTTGGCGTAGGAGTTACTGATTTTGCACTGATGTGCTACGCCTTCTGGAATAACTACAATGCCAGCAACTCAGGTTTTCAACTTGTAGAAAAATATGCCTGGCTCCCTCAGATAGGTCTAAGTTGGGCAGTATCAGTAGACGGTTTATCTATGCCACTGGTACTTCTAGCTGGCCTGGTAACAACACTCTCAATATTCTCAGCGTGGCAAGTAGACTACAAACCACGTCTTTTTTACTTTCTAATGCTGCTGCTATACTCCGCCCAGATAGGAGTATTCGTAGCCCAAGACATGATGCTACTGTTTATCATGTGGGAACTAGAGCTAGTTCCTGTCTACCTGCTCATTTCCATCTGGGGTGGCCAAAAGCGTCGCTACGCTGCAACAAAATTCTTGCTCTACACAGCAGCAGCTTCCATATTTATTCTAGTGGCAGCCTTGGGAATGGCCTTATACGGTGGCGGCAACATTACCTTCGACATGGTGGAACTAGGTCTGAAAGATTATCCACTGACCCTAGAGCTTCTACTATATGCAGGATTATTAATCGCTTTTGGAGTAAAATTAGCCATTTTCCCTCTACATACATGGCTACCTGATGCTCACGGCGAAGCTTCTTCACCTGTATCAATGGTTCTGGCAGGTGTATTGCTCAAAATGGGTGGATATGGATTAATTCGCCTCAACTTAGAAATGCTCTCTGACGCTCATGTTTACTTTGCTCCTATTCTGGCAATTCTGGGTGTCGTTAATATTGTTTATGGCGGATTGAACTCTTTCGGACAGTCTAATATGAAGCGCCGTTTGGCTTATTCATCTGTAGCTCACATGGGTTTTGTGTTGTTAGGTATTGCTTCCTTCACTGACTTGGGTGTGAGTGGTGCTTTACTACAGATGATTTCCCACGGTTTAATTGCTGCGGTATTATTCTTCCTCGCGGGTATAACTTACGATCGCCTCCACACTCTGAAGTTGGAAGAAATGGGTGGTCTTGGTCAAGTAATGCCAAAAGTATTTGCTCTATTTACTATTAGTGCTATGGCATCTTTAGCACTTCCTGGAATGAGTGGGTTTGCTAGCGAACTGATGGTATTCGTTGGAGTAACTAGCAGCGATGTTTATAGTTCGACTTTCCGCACTGTAACAGTTTTTCTCGCAGCAATAGGTTTGATTTTGACACCTATTTATCTGCTTTCCATGTTGCGTCAAATGTTCTACAGTACTGGTAAAGCACCTACTTGTATCCTCAAAGATACTCCTTATGAAAATGAAATTTTAGATGAAGCAGTTTGCTACGGTACTAACTGTGTGTTACCTGCGAATGCTGTCTATACTGATGCCAGACCACGAGAAGTAGCGATCGCTGCTTGTTTCTTGGTTTTGATTATTGGTATTGGTCTATATCCTAAAATGGCAACTCGGATGTACGATGCGAAAACAGTGGCAGTAAATAGTCAGGTTCGTCAATCATACACTTTTGCTAAGGCTAATCCTCAACTCTTTGCAAAAGGACAATTATTCCCCAAGATGCCTGAATCTGAAGTGTTATCAGTTTCTGGTGTTTTCAAATAATATAGCTTTTAGCAATTAGCTTTTAGCTTTTAGCTTGGTTTCAAACTATTACTTTTAGTTGGTTTAAAGTAGGGATGTTGTATACAATATCCCTACTTTTTTTTGTCAAAATTTTCTGCAAAATGATTTATGACGCGAGCAAGATGCTCGCACTAATTGTCAAACACCTACCAGGAGTTTGCTATAGCAGTCGAACCAAAACTTAGGATAGATCAAAAGCTTAAAACTCAGACAATACAAGATTCTTCCTTCTTATTAATATTAGGGTTTGCGTATGGAAAGTCTTTTTGCTGGGGTAGGAGAAAGGAGACAGGAGACAGGAGGAACGGGGAATTATAGAGGAGGTAGTCGGAAAAATTGTCAGAGTGATTTTTCTGTCATAAATGTAGAAAAGTTTTTGATAAATGGTATTAGGGAGAGGTAATTATCCATTATCAATTAATGAATTCCTCCTTCTTCCTTCTGCTATAAACGGCAGTTTGCTCCTACAATTCATGGATTCATAAATTGATGTATAGTATTATTTTTGAGAAATAGTAAAATTTAGGTAGAAGTATTGAAAAAAATAAAATGAGTAAAAAAAAATAAAAAAAAATAAAGTAATTACAAGAAAATGCCCAAACTGCAAAAATAAATTTAAACTGCCAGCCCTATCTTTTCCTTTCATGTTGCCACCAACAGATAAAGATTATGAGTGGGTAGACAGTAGTCAAACACTTATTTGCCCCCATTGCAATGCGAATCTAATAGTATGGGCTCGCCAATATATTTATGAAGATAAACAAGAGATAGGTGAATTAGAATTGCATTAAAATTCTCCTCACTCAAAAATTTTTAGCAAGGATTGAAATTTGACTTATAGTGCATCTACTAATAGACATCTTCAGAAAAGAGAGAGTAGGAAGTAGGAATTCAAGAATTTAGAATTTAGAATTTAGAATTTAGAATTTAGAATTACCGAATAATTAACTAATTAATAATTAAATAATTCTGGTTTAAAGCCTCCCCTTGATCGGGGAAAAAAAAGAAATAATATTTCCTTATATTCAATTCCGTAACGGTTTTAACCAGAGGTAATTATCAATTATCCATTAATGAACTCTCCTTGAAAAGAAGAGGATTGACTAATCATAAAAATTTTTATTTATTATACCAAATTTAAAAAAGAATATTACAAATAAACTGGCTAGTAAATAACTAATAATCTAATCCACCTAAAACCTAGCACCTACCACCTAACACCTAGAAAATTATTTGTAGCAAACATTTATCAAATTGGTATTATCCCCTTAAAAAGGGAGGCTTTAAACCACAATATTTCGGTAAGCGGAAATAATTAATGATTTATGTACGAGAATTAACTTTATTTTTTATTATTGGAGATGTTTCAGCAATTAACAATTAACAATTAACAATTAATAATTACCTCTTCTTAAAACGGATAGGATTGACTAACAGGATTTTTTTTTATCAAAATAACATGGGTCTAAAACCCCGCCTTGATCGGCGTAATATTTTTGGAGCCTTGCTCAAATCCCCGTTACAAAAATAACTTCTGACTTCTGACTTCTGACTTCTGACTTCGTTAATTTATCCCCTTAAAAGTGGAGGCTTGAAACCTGAATTGTTGAATGAATAATTATTAACTATCAACTCTTAATTATTAATTATTAATTATTCATTATTCATTATTCCGTAATGGTTCGCGATCGCCAGTTAAAAATTTAAACAATTTATTCATAAAATTTGTAAAATCTATCACAGTAAAATATCAATTTTTCTTCTAAAAACCTACAATTCAACCCACTAGAAAAAATTTCATATTTTCTTACAATTCTAGTATTAACTGTAGCTATATAATATATAAGTATTTTTAGTAAATTCTCACAACTTATAGTTAACTAAAGCATCAGCAATACCAGAGGAGAAACAAGATGAAAAATCGAGATTGGTTTTTGACTGAAGATGGTCAATGTCAACCTTGTGAAACTGTGAATGAATGGAAATTATTAAGAGAAAATTATCGGTTGTATAGATTCTTAACAGAACTAGAAGATACTCTAAAAGATGCCACAGATGAAGCGAGTTCTCTACAGAAAATTAGACTTTTAGTTAGACAATTTATTACTAATTCATATTGGCTGCAAAGTCAAGAACCAGAACCTTGCGAAAAAACAGGAACTTCGGTTATTTTGTTATACGACGAGTTAGGATTTCCCTTAACAGTACAAACAGTAAAATTCATGCCTGGCACAATTTCAACAATTCATAATCATGGTACTTGGGGAATAGTAGCAGTATTAAAAGGTCAGGAAAAAAATACATTTTGGAAACGTAGTCCTGACACAGAAAATAAATATAAAATTGAAAGAGTCGGAGAAAAAATATTACAACCAGGAGATTTAATTAGTTTCACTTCTAATGCTATTCATAATATAGAAGTAATCGGAGATGAACCTACATTTACTTTTAATCTTTATGGTGAAACAAAATCTTCTGAAAGGTTTGAGTTTGACCCAGTTGCACAAACAGCTAAGAAATTCTGAACTAGGGAATAAGGAAGAAGGAAAATATATTGGCAATAATTTCGAGCAAATCATCAACTATTACAGTATCTTCAATAATAGACATCTCCAAAAATCAAAAATAAAATCAATTATCGTACAGAAATTATCAATTATTTTCCCCTATTCCCTATTCCCTGTTCCCTCTTTTCTGGAGATGTCTAATAATATAGAGATTAAAACTCCTGAGAGGCTGTTTTTCAACAATTAATAATTAATAATTAGGGCTTGCTGATTAATTCTAAAAGTATTGAATGATATTGCTTTTAGCGTTTTAGAGTTGAAAAAAGTACCAGATTTTCGGTGGCAAGAACTGCATAAAGCTAGTATTTTGGGATGATTATGGCAGAAAAATTGAGAGACAAAACGCCCGCTCCTACCTCCTCTATAATTCCCATTTATCCTCTACTGTCTCCAGTATAGCTGTCTGGTACCCCAATAAAAAGACTTTCCATACGCAAACCCTAATTAATAATTACCTCTCCTTAAAAAGAAGAGGATTGACTCAAAGGAAAAATTTGTCTTTTTTCTCCTTTAAAGCTTCTCCTTTAAACCTTAATTATTCAGTAAAGAATTATGAAGTTTTTTTGCCTTTGTTAATCTGGTTGTGCATCATATCAAATCCGTTTTATTGGACATAAAAAAATTCTTCAATCGTCATAACTACGCTCATCTTTGTAATTCTCTCTCCTCCTGAGGACTGACTCGGTCTTCCTAAATAATTAAGATTAATATCATACACGCGCTTCACCAACGGCGGACATTTTTCTATTCCCTATTCCCTGTTCCATGACAACCCAAATTTATTGTCCTAAACAAGACGTAATGCTATAAAATTAGAACTGCTCAAAACCAAGAATAAAAGGAGGAAAATATGAGCAGTGGAAAAACTGTCGCACTGAGCAAATATGCTCAACATAAATATGGCATCGCCGCTCAATCTTTAGTTGATTTCGAGGTGGGAGTCAATTGTGGCTGCGCGTTATTGGCGATCGCTGGAGCGGATGGACAACTGGCAGAAGCAGAATTTCAGTGGTATATTGACGAACAGGAAATGGTGGCAGTAGACTCGGAAGCATTTCAAGAGTATATTGAAATCCTCCGCAAATTCGATTGGAAAAATGCTAACCTTGAAGAGCTATTGAGTCAAATAAAATTTAATTTTCCACTTAATTTTCGCTACTCCCTATTGTACCAAGCGATCAAAATGAGTCGAGCTGATGGGTTCTACCATGAAAAAGAAAAAGCAGCGGTGGCTAAAGCGGCGGAAATTTTAGGCGTTGACAGCACTGTGGTTGTTAGTCTAGAATCGGTTGCCGAAATGGAAGATACAGCAGATCGACTGCGCATTGCTTTATTTGAAACAAAAGCTTAATTCTGCCTTATATCTATAGCGATTGCATATCTGTAATAGCTAGAGAGGATTTGAAGCTACTTGTCCAATAAGTAAATCCAAATCCTCTCATATAGAATCCGGTTATATAATAAGTGTTCAACCTGATTTTATCTCAACGTTGGTTGAAGACCCGCGCTCTCCCGAAGGGGAGCGTCGCATGGGAAAACCAATCAATTTTGCGGTTTCGTCAATAGTGTGTTAGACTTAGAAATATGGCTGCTGGGCTAGCAGTTTCAGTCTGTGGAGCGACTGTAAGACCGAAAAGAGGCTCGACCTTGGAGGCTGGTGCATTGAAGCAGAAAGGCCTAATCAGCGATGGTTAGGAATCCCGCGCTGTACCGTCAGGTCAGCGTCGGGAGGATGTCAAATTAGGCAGAAACCAGGTTTACCACGGTAATGTTTTCTGATTTTTTCACTAATGAGGGATCATACCCTAAACTGTAACGTTATAGTTATTGAAATTTTTGGATGATATCAAATCCGCTTATATAATAAGTGTTCAACCTGATTTTATATCAAACTTTATTCAGCTAGAGGTTCGATGACAATTGTTCCTGGTTGTGCAGGTCGGGGCATAGTCTTATAGTGCTTTAACTGTAGGTCAATGCCTTGAGCTGAAACCTCATAGCGACTGTAAAGCTCCGATAAGAGAATAGACTGTATCTGTGTCGAGAATATCCTTCCAGGGCACTTGCGAGGGTTTCCCTGAGTGTTGGTCATGCTGAAGGAATTGATCTCATAGCGATTGCGTGCAAGTACCGAATAGAGGTTTTCGCGATTAGATTTTAAGATGGCATCTATATTTGCTGGGTCAAATAGGTTCGGATTAGGGAATATCGACGGATCGGAGTTCGCCTGCTGACGATCGAGCCACATCATAGTGCCCAGCGGAACTGTTACCGAACGCCCCTGATGCTCAAGAACAAAAGGGGTTGTCGTGCGACGCCATAATGCTGTGGGGTTGCTACCACCTAAGCGCAATGCCTCTAGTACAACTTTATTGATGAAGGATAGTTTTTCCTCATTACCACCAGAACGAGCCTCGGTAACAACGCTTGCTTTAATATCGGGCGAGGTTTCCAAAAAAGCAAGGAGCCACAACATACTCAAGGCAGTAGTTTCGTAAGTTGCCACGATGATAGCACCGAGTTCCTTCAACTTGGCGGGGTCGAGATTCTCGATTTCTGGGACTGTTAGCGATCGCTCCCAGAGAGCGAAGTGCCGCCGGATCAGGTTCGAGTCAGGAGCTGCCTCCAAGGCATCAAAATTGTCCGTCAGAAGCTGGCGAACAAACGGAATAATGGTTTCAAAGTCGCTCATAGCCGCAGGGTTGACCTTACCGATCGCCTCCGAGGCAACATCTATGAAGTCCCGCGTCACTCGACCATACTCTGTTGATGCCAAATAAGTTGTCAGGGGCGTTTGAGTAAGGTCAAGTATTCCGGGAACGAAGCTGTCTACATGGGCGACAAGGAAAAGTGCAAAGTCATCAAGAGGCATTTCTTGACTCGCCACACTTTTGAGGTAATCCACAGCGTGTTTTCTCACTGCTGACTCAAGCTTGGCGACGAAATTTAGATTGCCAAGGGAACTCTCCACCGCAGCTCGTTTCCCTGGGCGAAGGGGATGGTCGTTTGGCAGAGTGCCGACAAAATCACCGAATAGCCCACTGACCGGGTCTGTAGATGGTGCCAGAACGTTGTCCTTCACGAGGGGGACGTTCCTGTTCTGGTAAATGGCAATCTCTCCATTCAATCGAAAAGAACACACGCCCCCGTTCGCCTCAGCACAAGCGCTGATACCCGAAGTGCGGAAATAGTTTGAGGTGGGTTCTCCTCTATCGACAGTTGCTTGGCGGAAGGCATTTCCGTGGTCTTGGAAAAGATTTGGGCCGAAATGATGGGCAAGTACGCCGGGGAAAGGAGAGCTAAAATATCGAAATAGCCAAAAAGTGCCAAGCAGGCGTTCCCCCCATCTGTTTACTCGCCCCCAGAGATGCAGCCAGAGTGGCATTGGCGTCCTTGTGAGAGCATTTTCTGTTCGTTCTGAATTGGTCATTTCAGTTATCAGTTATCAGTTATCAGTTATCAGTACCTCTAGTTAAAGTCAGAGGCTTGAAATATTGAACTTTATTTTCTCTTTGTCCATTGGATATGGCGCAGGTTTCCTCGCCATCCCACCCTTCGGGAAGCTCCATTGTATCAAAGTTAAGGGCAAATATCAGGAACGGGCAAGATGCCCATTCCACAAAACACAAAACTATTAAAATCCCAAGCGCATTTATGCAACGCCAAGTTAAGTGGCTATCAATAGCATAGTTACCGAATTATTAATTATTAATTATTAATAATTAAACAATTATGGTTTAAAGCCTCCCCTTTTAAGGGGAAAAAAGCGGTCGAGGGATGGCGAGGTCTCCTCGCCATATCCAATCGACCAAGAGAAGAAATAATATTTCCTTATTTTCAATTCCGTAGCAGTTTTAACCAGAGGTAATTATCAATTATCCATTATCCATTATCAATTAATGAACGCTTCTTAAAATGGAGAGATACTATTATTAATTGCTTAATCTCTTCCAAAATATCTGGATAATCTCCGTTGACAATCTCAGTTAGGGTGCTGAATGTTCCTGGGTATACCATGACCGAAAACCCACGCTTTTGAAGACAGGCGAAAATAGCAAATTCCTCTAAGAAGTAGTCACAAGATCGGCGAATGCGCTGCTCGAGCAAGGTATCGCTCTGGTTTGAATATCGCCTAATCTGATAGTTGCGACTAAATGCTTCAACTGACGAGCGGAATTTAGCATTGCTTTTAAAATATATCTGGAGATATTGGTGAAAGTGTGTATAATCATCCCAGGTCTGAATTTGACTGCAAGTCTCGAAGGTGAATTTAGTCTGCTCTCCAAATGCCTTAAAAATATGTTCCTGTTCCTGAACGAAAGCACGACCAATTTCCAGAGCTTCAACCAGTGCATTTTCTGGGTTTAGCGATCGCGTCAGTTCTATATTGATACGGTGAATGCTGTCTCCCACTAAAACTAGACAATGGGAAAACCTCCGGGAAATCCATTCAACCATGGCTTTGACCTTTGCTGGTTGAAAATTACTATTCTCAAGACTTACTCCTAAAAAACATGAATCAAATTGTTCAAAATTAGTCCTAGCTGAGAGAGGATATACAGAATCAATTTTAGCTTTATATTGCAACCCAAAAATTAATTCCGAGGTTGGAGAGTTATTTAATCGCTCTAGAACCGGTGGTAAAGAAGCCATAAACATTTTTATCAGACAACAAACAAGTAATATCATGTCCGGTAGCATCGGTATTGTATAGCAAAGGTAAGGAACGGGAAACAGACAGGAAGGCTTAATAACAAGAAAAAAAAACTTAAATTTCCTGTATAGAACCCATTTGAGATCTATATAATTATGGTGTAAGAGTCTTTTCGCGCATCAATTTTGAGGAAAAATCATATGAAGGAGTGTTGAATTTTTTGTATGATCTCTCCCCACATCTTCCCTCCTGT